>NZ_JBEYFP010000059.1:0-21100 GCF_040634455.1 Kitasatospora sp. NPDC007106 | reverse complement strand
GCTTGCTTGTGGGTGTCGCGGGTGGGGTACCCGGCCGCGTTGGCGCCATGGCTCTCCTCCTTCGCCTGGGGTCGCGGCGCCCCCGCCCGGGGGCCGGTCGACTCGCTGCGCGAGTCGACCAGGTTCTGCACCAGCGCGGCCGGGTCCTCCGGCAGCGGCACGAACTCGTTGTTCGCGGCGAACTCGGCGGCGGCGAGGCCCGCGCGGCGGCCGAACACGTTGATGTCCAGCAGCGAGTTGGTGCCCAGGCGGTTGGCGCCGTGCACGGAGACGCAGGCGACCTCGCCGGCGGCGTACAGGCCGGGGACGACCTCGGTGTTGTTCAGCAGCACCTCGCCCTCGACGTTGGTCGGGATGCCGCCCATGCCGTAGTGCGCGGTGGGCTGGATCGGGATCGGGTCCGTGTAGGGCTCGATGCCGAGGTAGGTGCGCGCGAACTCGGTGATGTCCGGCAGCTTGGCGTCCAGCTGCTCCGGCGGGAGGTGCGTCAGGTCCAGGTAGACGTGGTCGCCGTCCGGACCGCAGCCGCGGCCCTCGCGGATCTCGCTGTAGATCGCGCGGGAGCAGACGTCGCGGGAGGCGAGGTCCTTCATGACCGGCGCGTAGCGCTCCATGAAGCGCTCGCCGTCCTTGTTGCGCAGGATGCCGCCCTCGCCGCGGGCGCCCTCGGTGAGCAGGATGCCCATGCGCCAGATGCCCGTCGGGTGGAACTGGAAGAACTCCATGTCCTCCAGCGGCAGGCCCCGGCGGTACGCCACGGCCTGGCCGTCACCGGTCAGGGTGTGCGCGTTCGAGGTGACCTTGAACATCTTGCCGGTGCCGCCGGAGGCGAAGACGACCGCCTTGGCCTGGAAGACGTGGATCTCGCCGGTGGCCAGCTCGTAGGCGACGACGCCGGCCGTGCGGCCCTCGTTGATCAGCAGGTCGAGGACGTAGAACTCGTTGAAGAACTCGACGCCGTGCTTGACGCAGTTCTGGAACAGCGTCTGGAGGATCATGTGACCGGTGCGGTCGGCCGCGTAGCACGAGCGGCGGACGGGCGCCTCGCCGTGGTTGCGCGAGTGGCCGCCGAAGCGGCGCTGGTCGATCCGGCCCTGGTCGGTGCGGGAGAAGGGGAGACCCATCTTCTCCAGGTCGATGACCGCGTCGATGGCCTCCTTGCACATGATCTCGGCGGCGTCCTGGTCGACCAGGTAGTCACCGCCCTTGACCGTGTCGAAGGTGTGCCACTCCCAGTTGTCCTCCTCGACGTTGGCGAGGGCGGCGCACATGCCGCCCTGGGCCGCGCCGGTGTGGGACCGGGTGGGGTAGAGCTTGGTCAGCACCGCGGTGCGGCTGCGCTGCGTCGACTCGATGGCCGCACGCATGCCCGCGCCGCCGGCGCCGACGATGACCGTGTCGTACTGGTGAATCTGCATGGGGGTAAGCGCCTCTGGCTCTGCCGATTAGATGTTCGGGTCGAAGGTGAAGATCACCAGGGTGCCGAGCAGCACGGTGAACACCGCGGCGGCGCCCATGAGGGTCTTCAGCCAGAGCCGAGTGGAGTCCTTCTCGGCGTAGTCGTTGATGACGGTCCGCATGCCGTTGGCGCCGTGGAGCATGGCGAGCCACAGCATCAGCAGGTCCCAGCCCTGCCAGAACGGCGAGGCCCAGCGGCCGGCGACGAACGCGAAGCTGATCTTCGATACGCCGCCGTCCAGCACCAGCATGATCAGCAGGTGGCCGAGGATCAGGACGACCAACACGACGCCGGAGAGGCGCATGAACAGCCACGCCAGCATCTCGAAGTTGGTGCGGGTGCGGCGCGGCGTCCTCTTGGTGCGCGCGCGGGCCGGCTCGACGACGAACGCGTCGGCGGGGTTTCCGGTGCCGAGGCCCTGGCCCGTGTGGGCCTGGGCGGCGGGCACGACCAGCTGGTCGACGGGGGTGTCAGAAGCCATTGCGGATCACCCGAACCACGTGCGGAGAGTGTGCTGAAGGATGTGGTAGAACGACGCGGCCATCAGGACGACCCAGACGCCGACGACGGACCAGAGCAGCTGCTTCTGGTACTTGGCGCCCTTCGACCAGAAGTCGACCGCCACGACCCGCAGGCCGTTCAGCGCGTGGAACAGGATGGCGGCCGTCAGGCCGTACTCCATCAGGTTCACGATGGGGTTCTTGTACGTCTCGATGACGGTGTCGTAGTCCTGCGGGGAAACGCGGACCAGCGCGGTGTCGAGGACGTGCGCGAAAAGGAAGAAGAAGATGAGGACGCCGGTGACTCGGTGAGCCACCCAGCTCCACATGCCTTCCCGGCCGCGGTACAGCGTTCCAGCCGGCACGGAAAACCCTCCGGAAGCGATTGGGGGCTCGGCCGGCTTCGGTGTCGGTCAGCCCGGCCGGGTACGGTCCACCGGCCGCGAGCATCCTATCGACGCGTTGTCGGGAAACGCCTCCGGGGGGCTCAGGTGTGATCAATCAGGCACTCACGGCCTAACGGTTCCGGGAACCATGACAGGCTGTGCCCGGACGGTCGCGCTGCGGTGTGCGCCCGCCCCGCTGCCGCCTGCCCGCGCCCACCCGAAGGACCGCCGTGCCCCACCGTCCGACCGCCCTGCTGTGCTGCGCCGCGCTGTTCGCGGCGGGCGGCTGCACCACCGTCTCCGCCTCCGCGGACCGGGTGCCGAAGCCGGCCGGGCACGTCCTGGACGCTGCCGCCCTGCGGGCCGCCGCGGTCACCGGGGCCGACCTCGGCAGCGGGTGGACGGTCACCGTGGCCGCACCGGAGCAGGGGAGCGCGGCACCGCGGGCGGCGCGCGAGGTGGCGGACGTGCCGGAGTGCCAGCCGGTGCTGGACCTGCTAGCCCCGGCGGGCGCGCGCTCCGGCCCGCTCGCGGAGGCGGATCTGAGCGCGGCCAGGGCCGGCCGCCCCCGGGAGACCGTCCACGCCGGGCTGTTCGCCTTCGAACCGGGCCGGGCGGAGCTCGTCCGTAGCGCGCTGGACCGGCTGTTCCCCCGGTGCCGGGCGTTCCGCTCCACGCCGGCGGCTGGGCCGGTCCGCGGCCTGGCCGGCAAGGGGGCCCCGGCGAAACCGGTGCCGGTGCTGCACCGGTTGCAGCGGTCCGACGCGGCCCTGCCGGAGGGCGTGGACGCGGTGACCGCATTCACCCTGACGGACGAGTCGGGCGGCTCCGCGGTCACCCGGCGGGCCGTGGTCGTCCGGGTCGGGGCGGCGCTCGCGCTGTTCGTCACGCTCGGCGGCGCCCGCGAACCGGTGCCGGCCCCGGACGAGCGGCTGGTCCGGATGCAGGCGGTGCGGCTGCGGGCCGCGCAGCACTGAGCCCCGCCCCGGCGGACCGGGACGGGGCATCGGGCGGCGGTGCCGTCGGGCGGTGCCGGGCGGCCGGATCAGCGGGCGCCGGCCTCCGCGGAGTGCCGGGCCACCAGGTGCGCGAGGCGCATCAGCGCTATCCGGCGCAGCTCGTCGGCGGCGACCAGGCGCTCCTCGTCCAGGTCGTTGGCGAGCCGGGTGCGGATGGAGGTGAGCACGGTGTCGAGCATCTCCTCCGGCTCCACGCCCTCCAGGCAGACGACGAAGACGTGGCCGAACCGCGCCTCGTACGCGGCGTGCGCCGCCCGGAGCGCGGTGTGCGCGGCCTGGCTGCCGGGGGCCCGCATGCCGAGCAGCGGCTGCGGCATCCAGCTCTCGTCCGCCAGGGCCTCGGCGAGGTCGGCGGGGCGCAGGTCGTAGGAGGCCTCGCTGGCCGCCGCGAGCAGGGACTCTATGTCGGGGTAGGGCCGGTGGGCGGTCAGCCGCAGGGCCCACCGGTGGCTGCCGCAGCAGGCGAGCAGGGCCTCCTCGGCGGCGCCGGCATCGGCCTCGTTGAAGCGGTGCAGCCCGAGCAGGGACGGATCCGTCGAAGCGTCGAGGCGCTGCGGCGGGATGTCGCTGGCCAGCGGGTCCTCCTCGTGAGGGCGGGAAGGGGGGTTGCTCCAGAGACGAAAAGGTAGGTGCTGCGAAGACGCGCGGCGTGACCGGGAAGGAGCCGGGACGGGGAAGAGGGAAGACCGCGGGGCGCGGAGAAGCGCGCCCGCGCCGTGTCTTCAAGGTAGTTGAGGGCTCATCAGTTGGGGAGGGAGCGGGCAGAATTCACCCGAACGAGCTATCAAGTTGTGACGTTGACGGTTGCTCGACAGCTCCCTCCCCTCCGGAGGGCGGGCTCAGAGCTCCCGGTGGACCTTGTGGTTGGCCGCCTGCGCGCGGGGGCGGACCACCAGCAGGTCGATGTTGACGTGCGGCGGGCGGGTGACCGCCCAGGAGACCGTGTCCGCGACGTCCTCCGAGGTCAGCGGCTCGGCCACGCCCGCGTACACCGAGGCGGCCTTGTCCTCGTCGCCGCGGAAGCGGGTCACCGCGAAGCCCTCGGACTTCACCATGCCCGGCGCGATCTCGATCACCCGGATCGGCTCGCCGCACAGCTCCAGCCGCAGGGTGGCCGCGATGGTGTGCGCCGCGTGCTTGGCCGCCACGTAGCCGCCGCCGCCCTCGTACGCCGCCATCGCGGCGGTGGAGGACATCACCAGCACCGTGCCGTCGCCGGTGGCCCGCAGCGCCGGCAGCAGCGCCTGGGTCACGTTGAGCACGCCGATCACGTTGACCTCGTACATGGCCCGCCAGTCGGCCGGGTCACCGCTCTCGACGCTCTCCGCGCCGATCGCGCCGCCGGCGTTGTTGACCAGGACGTCGACCCGGCCGACCTCGGCCGCGAAGGCGTCCACGGCCGCCCGGTCGGTGACGTCCAGGGTGCGGGCGCGGCCGCCGATCTCCTTCGCCAGGGCCTCGATCCGGTCGGTGCGGCGCGCGGTCAGCACCACGTCGAAGCCGTCCGCGGCCAGCCGCCGCGCCGTCGCGGCACCGATGCCGCTGCTGGCGCCGGTGACGACGGCCACCTTCTGCTCGGTCATTGCCCCTCCCGGGGAGAAGTTCCGGTCTGCGGAACCGATCATCCCAGCCCGCCCCGGAGCACCGCCGGGCGGTGCCCCGCCTGCGCCCGCGCCCGGACCTGCGCCCGCGCCTCCGCCCGCGGCGGGCCGCCGCCGGTTAGATTGCGGAGCAGGCCGAAGTCCGTCCGCCCGGGCCGCCGCGTCCGGGCCCGTGCCCCGGAGGACGCCATGCCGCCCGAGCCCCGCAGGTCCGAGTCCGGTCTGCCGATCGAGCCGGTGTACGGCCCGGAGAGCCTCGCCGGCCGCACCCCGGACGCCGGGCCGGGCGAGTACCCGTTCACCCGCGGCGTGTACCCGACGATGTACACCGGCCGGCCGTGGACGATGCGCCAGTACGCCGGCTTCGGCACCGCCGCCGAGTCCAACGCCCGCTACCGGCGGCTGATCGCCGACGGCACCACGGGTCTGTCCGTCGCCTTCGACCTGCCCACCCAGATGGGCTACGACTCGGACGCGCCGCTCGCGGCCGGCGAGGTCGGCAAGGTGGGGGTGGCGGTCGACAGCGTCGAGGACATGGCCGTGCTGTTCGACGGCATCCCGCTGGGCGGGGTCTCCACCTCGATGACCATCAACGCCCCGGCCGCCGTGCTGCTGCTGCTCTACCAGCTGGTCGGCGAGGCCCAGGGGGTGCCGCCGGCCGCACTGACCGGCACCGTCCAGAACGACGTGCTCAAGGAGTACGTCGCCCGGGGCACGTACATCTTCCCGCCGCGGCCCTCGCTGCGGCTGGTCGCCGACCTCTTCCGGTACTGCCGGGCCGAGGTCCCGCGGTGGAACACCATCTCGATCTCCGGCTACCACATGGCCGAGGCCGGTGCCGATCCCGCGCAGGAGATCGCCTTCACCCTCGCCGACGGCATCGAGTACGTGCGCACGGCGGTCGCCGCGGGCATGGCGGTGGACGACTTCGCCCCGCGGCTCTCCTTCTTCTTCGTCGCCCGCAGCACGCTGCTGGAGGAGGTCGCCAAGTTCCGGGCGGCCCGCCGGATCTGGGCCCGCGTCATGCGCGAGGAGTTCGGCGCGCGGGACCCGCGGTCGCAGATGCTGCGCTTCCACACCCAGACCGCCGGGGTGCAGCTCACCGCCCAGCAGCCCGAGGTCAACCTCGTCCGGGTCACCGTCCAGGCGCTGGCCGCGGTGCTCGGCGGCACCCAGTCGCTGCACACCAACAGCTTCGACGAGGCGATCGCGCTGCCCACCGAGAAGGCCGCCCGGCTGGCGCTGCGCACCCAGCAGGTGCTGGCGTACGAGACCGACGTCACCGCCACGGTCGACCCCTTCGCCGGTTCCTGGGCCGTCGAGCGGATGACCGACGACCTGGAGGAGGCGGTGCTGGCGCTGATGGCCCGGATCGAGGAGCTGGGCGGCGCGGTCGCCGCGATCGAGCAGGGCCACCAGAAGGCGGAGATCGAGCGGACGGCCTACCGCCTCCAGCAGGAGCAGGAAGCCGGCACCCGGACGGTGGTCGGCGTGAACCGGTTCCGGCTGGACGCCGAGGAGCCGTACGAGCCGCTGCGGGTGGATCCGGCGATCGAGCAGCAGCAGGCGCGGCGGCTGGCCCGGCTGCGCGCGGAGCGGGACGGCCCGGCGGTCTCCCGCACCCTGGACGGGCTGCGGCGGGCCGCGGAGGGTACGGACAACGTGCTGTACCCGATGAAGGAGGCGCTGGCCGCCCGGGCGACGGTGGGGGAGGTGTGCGACGCGCTGCGCGCCGTGTGGGGCACCCACACGCCGGTCGAGCGCTTCTGACGCACCGTCGGGGCGGAGCGGCCGCTCCCGTCGGGCCCGGTGCGGCCGGGAGCCCGGCCCGCGTGTCCCCGCGGCGGCGGGGTCGTTGCACAGGTCGGTGATCACCCGGGAAGGCGGCTGAATCGGAATGTCATACCCATCTGTGCGGCCGGTATGCACCGAAAGGGGCACGACTTCGTGGGAAGTCGGGCCAAATCCCCCCGCCCGGCCTACTCTTGTTGAGGTGAACGATCCTCAGCCCGTCGATCGGGCCGCCCTCGCCACCGCCGTCCGCGCCGGACGGGACCTGCGCGCCCGGGTACGGGCGCACGAGGCCGAGCTGATCGCCTTCCGCCGCGATCTCCACCGGCACCCGGAGCTGGGCCGGCAGGAGTTCCGCACCACCCGCCTCCTGCGCGAGCGGCTGGTCGCGGCCGGCCTGGAGCCGCGGGTGCTGCCGGGCGGTACGGGGATGACGGTGGACATCGTCCCGCCCGGCACCGCCGAGGGCACCCCGCTGCTGGCGTTCCGGGCGGACATCGACGCGCTGCCGATCGACGACGCCAAGACCGACGTGCCGTATCGCTCGACCCTGCCGGGCCGGGCGCACGCCTGCGGGCACGACGTGCACACCGCGGTGGTGCTGGGCACCGCCCTGGTGCTGGCCGAGGCGGCCCGCACCGGCGGGCTGCGGCAGCCGGTGCGGCTGGTCTTCCAGCCGGCCGAGGAGGTCATGCCCGGGGGTGCGCTGGACGTGATCAAGGCCGGCGGGATGGACGGCGTCGGCCGGATCTTCGCGGTGCACTGCGACCCCAAGGTGGAGGTCGGCCGGATCGGGCTGAAGGTCGGGGCGATCACCTCGGCCTGCGACCGGCTGCTGCTGTCGCTGGACGGCCCCGGGGGCCATACCGCCCGGCCGCACCTGACCACCGACCTGGTCACCGCGGTGGCGCGGATGGCGGCGGACCTGCCCGCCGCGCTGGGCCGCCGGATGGACCCGCGCTGGGGCGTCAGCCTGGTGTTCGGCCGGATCGCCGCCGGCTCCGCGCCCAACGCGATCCCGCAGCACGCGGAGCTGGAGGGCACCGTCCGCTGCCTGGAGCTGGCGGGCTGGCGGGAGGCCCCGGAGGTCCTCGACGAGCTGATCGCCCGGATCGCCGAGACCCACCGGGCGAAGTGGACGCTCGACTACCACCGCGGGGTGCCGCCGGTGGTCAACGAGCACACCTCGATCGCCCTGCTGGAGCGGGCGATGACCGACTGCTTCGGCGACGGCGGCGCCCCGGTGGTGGAGGACACCGAGCAGAGCCTCGGCGGCGAGGACTTCTCCTGGTACCTGGAGCACGCGCCGGGCGCGCTGGCCCGCCTCGGGGTGCGGTCCCCGCACGAGAAGGGCGTCCGCGACCTGCACCAGGGCCGGTTCGACGTGGACGAGCGGGCGATCGGCATCGGTGTGGAGCTGTTCTGCGCGATCGCCCTGGAACACGGGACGGTCTGAGCGCGTACGACCCGGGCCGCGTCGGACCGGTGTCCGGCGCGGCTCGCTCCTGTCGTGGACGCATCGGCGTACTGTGGTGGTCGAAAATCACTCGGTAGTGACATCGCGTTGAGCAAAGGTGGCGGTCTGTCCGTATTCGTCCTGGCAGATGACCACATTTTGATAACAACCCGAATGCCTCCGCAGGCCGTAATACAACTGTGTTCTACGCGCGTTACGGTGGCGCTCGACCACGCCAAACGGGTGTGTGAGAAGGAGATACTCCCTTGCGCCGTTCACTGAAGCTCGCCGCGGTAGTGCTCTCGGGTTCCCTGGGCATCGCCTCGCTCGCCGCTTGCGGCGCAAAGAGCACCGACAACAACACCTCGTCCGGCGCCTCCTCCGGCGCCTCCAGCGTCAAGGTCGGCATGGCCTACGACATCGGCGGCCGCGGCGACCAGTCGTTCAACGACTCCGCCGCCCGCGGTCTCGACCAGGCCAAGGACCAGCTGGGTGTCCAGGTCACCGAGGCCGAGGCCAAGACCGGTGAGGCCGAGGCCGACAAGGAGGCCCGCCTCAAGTCGCTGGTCAGCGCCGGCTACAACCCGGTCATCGCCGTCGGCTTCGTGTACCAGGCGGCCGTCGAGAAGGTCGCCAAGGAGAACCCGAACGTCAAGTTCGCGATCATCGACTCGGCCTCCGACACCCAGCCGAGCAACGTCACCTCGCTGACCTTCTCGGAGCAGGAGGGCTCGTACCTCGCCGGCGTCGCCGCCGCCTCCAAGAGCAAGGCCAAGCACATCGGCTTCATCGGCGGCGTGCAGTCCGAGCTGATCAAGAAGTTCGAGGCCGGTTACAAGGCGGGCGCCAAGTCCGTCGACCCGAACATCGTGGTCGAGACCACCTACCTCACCACCCCGCCGGACTTCAGCGGCTTCAACGACCCGGGCAAGGGCAAGGAAGCGGCCCAGGGCCAGCTGGACAAGGGCGCGGACGTCATCTACTCCGCCGCCGGCTCCTCCGGCAACGGCTCGATCGAGGCCGTCGCCAGCAAGGGCAAGTGGGCCATCGGCGTCGACTCCGACCAGGCCACCCAGCCGGCGCTGTCGAAGTACAAGGCCAACATCCTGACCTCCATGGTCAAGAACGTGAACGTGGCCGTCTTCGACTACATCAAGGCGTACAAGGACGGCAACCCGCTGACCGGCGTCAAGAACTTCGACCTGAAGGCCGAGGGTGTCTCGCTGGCCCAGACCGGCGGCTTCCTGAAGGACATCCAGCCGAAGATCGACGCCGCCACCCAGGCGATCACCTCCGGCGCCACCAAGATCCCCACCACCCCGGAGAACTGATCCGGCGCTCCTGACCACCGCCACCTGCCGGCGGTGGCCCCGGGGCCGACGACCATCACCGGAGGGCCCGGCGGGGCGCGCAGGACGCGTCCCGCCGGGCCCCGCCCGTTCCACCCACAGACAGAACACCAGGCACTCCGGCGCAACGGTGCGCACGACGACTTCAGGAGATCGCCATCACCGCTTCCGATCCCGCCCTCGACCAGGGCGGCACCCCCAGCGCGGGGACGGCGACACCGGCCGTCGAACTGCGCGGCATCACCAAGCGCTTCCCCGGCGTCGTGGCCAACCACGACATCGACATCACCGTGCGACGCGGCACCGTGCACGCCCTCATGGGCGAGAACGGCGCCGGCAAGTCCACCCTGATGAAGATCCTCTACGGCATGCAGCGGCCGGACGAGGGCACCATCGCCATCAACGGCAAGCAGGTCCAGCTCGGTACCCCGGCCGACGCGATCGACCTCGGCATCGGCATGGTGCACCAGCACTTCATGCTCGCGGACAACCTGACCGTCTGGGAGAACATCGTCCTCGGCGGCGAGAAGCTCCACGGCATGGGCGGCAAGGCCAAGGCGAAGATCCAGGAGATCTCCGACCAGTACGGCCTGGGCGTGCGTCCGGACGCCCTGATCGAGGACCTCGGCGTCGCCGACCGGCAGCGCGTGGAGATCCTCAAGGTCCTCTACCGCGGCGCGAACATCCTGATCCTCGACGAGCCGACCGCCGTCCTCGTGCCGCAGGAGGTGGACGCGCTCTTCGACAACCTCCGCGAGCTCAAGGCGGAGGGCGTCACCGTCATCTTCATCTCCCACAAGCTGCACGAGGTGCTCGCCGTCGCGGACGCGATCAGCGTCATCCGCCGCGGCACCACCGTGGGCGACGCCGACCCCAAGACGGTCACCGCCCGCCAGCTCGCCGAGATGATGGTCGGCGCCGAGCTCCCCTCGCCGGCGAGCCGCGAGTCGACCGTCATGCCGGACGAGATGCTCGGCGTGAACGGCCTGCGGATCGCCAAGACCGACGCCGAGGGCATCGAGCGCGTCGTCCTCGACGACGTCTCGCTGCGCATCCGCCGCGGCGAGGTGCTGGGCATCGCCGGCGTCGAGGGCAACGGCCAGGCCGAGCTCGTCGAGGCGATCATGGGCATGATCCCGCTCGACGCGGGCACCGTGACCCTGGACGGCAAGGACGTCACCAACGCGCTCACCCGGGCCCGCCGCGAGGCCGGCATCGGCTACATCCCCGAGGACCGCCACCGCCACGGCCTGCTGCTGGAGGCCCCGCTCTGGGAGAACCGGATCCTCGGCCACGTCACCGAGACGCCCAACTCCAAGGGCGTCCTGCTCGACCCGGCCGGCGCCCGCAAGGACACCCAGCGGATCGTCGAGGAGTACGACGTCCGCACCCCCGGCATCGAGGTCACCGCGGCCTCCCTCTCCGGCGGCAACCAGCAGAAGCTGATCATCGGCCGCGAGATGAGCCACGACCCGAAGCTGCTGGTCGCGGCCCACCCGACCCGCGGCGTCGACGTCGGCGCGCAGGCCCAGATCTGGGAGCAGATCCGCAGCGCCCAGCGCGAGGGCCTCGCCGTGCTGCTGATCTCCGCCGACCTGGACGAGCTGATCGGCCTCTCCGACACCATCCGGGTGATCTACCGCGGCCGCCTGGTCGCCGACGCCGACCCGGCCACCGTCACCGCCGAGGACCTCGGCACCGCGATGACCGGCGCCGCCCGCGGCCACATCGAGTCCGAGCCCGACGCCGTCGCCGAGCAGAAGGCGACCGCCGCCGAGGGCACCGAGGCCGCGTCCGACCGTTCCGCCGACGACACGCAGGCGGGGGAGTAATCCATGACCAGTCCCAACCCGCCCGCCAAGCGCTCGTTCGCCTCGCGGTTCGACGGCGAGAAGATCCTGCTCGCCCTGGCCGCCCCGGTGCTGGCCGTCCTGCTCTCGGTGGTGCTCTGCTCCGTCCTGCTGGCGGTCTCCGGCAAGGACCCGTTCGACGCCTTCGACGTGATGATCCGGTACGGCACCGCCTCCGACGGCCAGGTGCTGACGCTCAACCGGACGACCGTCTACTACATCGCCGGTTGTGCCGCGGCGTTCGGCTTCCGGATGAACCTGTTCAACATCGGCGTCGAGGGCCAGTACCGCCTCGGCGTGCTGTTCGCCGCCTACGTCGGCAGCCAGGTGGACCTGCCGGCCGTCATCCAGGTCCCGCTGCTGCTGGTCACCGCCATGCTGGTCGGCGGTCTGTGGGCCAGCGTCGCCGGTGTGCTGAAGGTCTACCGCGGTGTCAGCGAGGTCATCTCGACCATCATGCTGAACGCGATCGCCACCGCCGTCGTCGGCCTGCTGCTCATCCCGGGCCGCTTCGCCCCGGCGAAGAGCGCCAACGCCAACGCGATCCAGACCGCTCCGGTCTCCGAGTCGAGCCACTTCTTCTCGATCGAGACCGCCGGCGGCACGCTCTGGGGCTTCATCTTCGTCGCCATCCTGATCGGCGTGCTGTTCCAGTTCACCCTGACCCGCACCCGGTTCGGCTTCGACCTGCGCGCCACCGGCCGCTCGGAGACCGCCGCCAAGGCGTCCGGTGTCAACGTCAAGCGCATGGTGCTGACCAGCATGGCGGTGTCCGGTGCCATCGCCGGCCTCATCGGCATCCCGGAGCTGCTGCAGAGTTCGTTCTACTTCGGTCAGAGCATCCAGCTGAACCTGGGCTTCATCGGCATCTCGGTGGCCCTGCTCGGCCGCAACAGCCCGATCGGCATCGCCTTCTCGGCCCTGCTGTTCGCCTTCCTCGACGTCTCCGGCACGCAGCTGCCGCTGCAGGGCGACTACCCGCAGGAGATCGTCCTCGTCATGCAGGGCACCATCGTCATCTGCGTCGTCGTCGCCTACGAGCTGGTGCGCCGCTACGGCCTCAAGCGCCAGCAGCAGAAGGTCGGCGCCGAGCTCGCCGCCCAGGCCGCCGCGGCCGCCGCCAACAAGGAGGTTGCCGCGTGAGCACCGCCACCACCGCCCGGCCGAAGACGCCGGGCGCCCCGACGAAGAAGTCGAAGCTCACCTGGCCGATCGTGCTGCTGCTGATCGCGGGCGCGCTCGTCCTGGTCTCCGCCGTCGGCGCGGCCACCGGCAACCACGGCCTGACCGCATCCGGCCAGGTCAACGCCGCCCTCGGCGCGGCCGTCCCGATCGCGATGGCCGGCCTCGGCGGTCTGTGGTCGGAGCGGGCCGGCGTGGTCAACATCGGCCTCGAAGGCATGATGGTCGCCGGCACCTTCTGCGGCGCCTGGGTGGGCTTCCTGGTCAACCCCTGGGTCGGCCTGCTCGCCGGCATGGCCGGCGGCGCGCTCGGCGGCCTGCTGCACGCGCTGGTCACCGTCACCTTCGGCGTCGACCACATCGTCTCCGGCGTCGGCATCAACCTGCTGATCCCCGGCATCTGCGCCTACGTGAACCGGATCTACTACCGGGACTACGTGGCCAACGGCGCGGGCGCCAACCAGTCGCCGCCGGCCGACTCGCTGCCCAACATCACGATCCCCGGGCTGTCGGACTGGCTCGCCGACATCGAGAAGCACCACTGGTTCCTGGTCTCGGACGTGGCGGGCATCGTCGGCGGTGTGGTCACCGACCTGTCGGTGGTCATCGTGATCGCCGCGGTGCTGATCATCGCCAGCTACTTCCTGCTCTGGCGCACCGTCTTCGGCCTGCGCCTGCGCTCCTGCGGTGAGAACCCGACCGCCGCCGAGTCGCTGGGCGTCAACGTCTACAAGTACAAGTACTTCGCGGTCGTCGCCTCGGGCGCGTTCGCCGGCCTCGCCGGTGCGTACCTGTCGCTGGTCGCGGCGCACTTCTACAAGGACGGTCAGACCCAGGGCCGGGGCTTCATCGGCCTCGCCGCGATGATCTTCGGCAACTGGATGCCGGGCGGCCTCGCCGTCGGCTCGGGCCTGTTCGGCTTCACCGACAGCCTCCAGCTGCGCGACGCGGACAACGTCCACGTCCTGCTGCTGGTCATCGCGCTCGCCATGGGCCTGCTCGCGATGTGGCACGGCTACCGCCGCAAGTACACCACCGCGGTCATCAGCCTGGTGGTCGCCGGCGGCCTCGGCCTCTGGTTCGCGCTGACCGACTCGGTGGAGCGCCCGCTGATCGTGGCCACCCCGTACGTGATCACGCTGGTCGTGCTCGCGCTGGCCTCGCAGCGCCTGCGTCCGCCGAAGGCCGACGGCCAGATCTACCGCAAGGGCGAAGCCAAGTGACGACCGCACCCGCGCCCGACTGGGAGACGCTGCGGGAGGCGGCGCGCGGCGCGATGGCGCACGCGTACGCCCCCTACAGCAAGTTCCCGGTCGGGGCGGCGGCCCTGGTCGACGACGGCCGGATCGTCACCGGCTGCAACGTGGAGAACGCCTCGTACGGACTCGGCCTGTGCGCCGAGTGCGGCCTGGTCTCCGCGCTGCACGCCAGTGGCGGCGGCCGGCTGACGGCCTTCACCTGCGTGGACGGCGCCGGCACCCTGCTGATGCCGTGCGGCCGCTGCCGGCAGCTGCTGTACGAGCACGGCGGGCCCGAGCTGCTGGTGGACCTGCCGTCCGGGGTGAAGACCATGGACGAGGTCCTGCCGGACGCCTTCGGGCCGGAGCGGCTCTAGCACCTCCCGTTGTTACGCGCGTAGAGTGTCGCGGAGGGCCCGGTTCGGGGCCCGCCGCGGCACTCTTCGCATTCCTGCACCTGAGCACCCTGCACCTCTTGGAGACCCCATGGACGCCCCCTCCGTCATCAGGACCAAGCGCGACCGCGGAGAGCTGACCGACGGCCAGATCGACTGGGTCATCGACGCCTACACCCGCGGGGAGGTCGCCGACGAGCAGATGTCGGCCCTGGCCATGGCCATCCTGCTGAACGGCATGAACCTCCGCGAGATCAGCCGCTGGACGGACGCGATGATCCGCTCCGGCGTCCGGATGGACTTCTCCTCGCTCGGCGTGCCCACCTCCGACAAGCACTCCACCGGCGGCGTCGGCGACAAGATCACCCTGCCGCTCGCCCCGCTGGTCGCCGCCTGCGGCGCCGCCGTACCGCAGCTCTCCGGCCGCGGCCTCGGCCACACCGGCGGCACCCTCGACAAGCTGGAGTCGATCCCCGGCTGGCGCGCCCTGCTCTCCAACGAGGAGATGCTCCAGGTCCTCAACGACACCGGCGCCGTCATCTGCGCCGCCGGCGACGGCCTCGCCCCCGCCGACAAGAAGCTCTACGCGCTGCGCGACGTCACCGGCACCGTCGAGGCGATCCCGCTGATCGCCTCCTCGATCATGTCGAAGAAGATCGCCGAGGGCACCGGGGCGCTCGTCCTCGACGTCAAGGTCGGCTCCGGCGCCTTCATGAAGAACCTCGCCGACGCCCAGGAGCTCGCCCGCACCATGGTCGGCCTCGGCAAGGCGGCCGGTGTCAACACCGTCGCCCTGCTCACCGACATGTCCACCCCGCTCGGCCTCACCGCCGGCAACGCGCTGGAGGTCCGCGAGTCGGTCGAGGTGCTGGCCGGCGGCGGCCCCGCCGACGTCGTCGAGCTCACCCTGGCGCTCGCCCGCGAGATGCTCGACGCGGCCGGCGTGCACGGCAAGGACCCGGCCGACGCGCTGCGGGACGGCTCCGCGATGGACCACTGGCGCCGCATGATCGCGGCTCAGGGCGGCGACGTCGACGCCCCGCTGCCGGTCGCCCGCGAGCAGCACGTGATCACGGCCCCGGCCTCCGGCGTGCTCACCGCCCTCGACGCCTACGCCGTCGGCGTCTGCGCCTGGCGCCTGGGCGCCGGCCGCGCCCGCAAGGAGGACCCGGTGCAGGCCGGCGCCGGCGTCGAGATGCACGCCAAGCCGGGCGACACCGTGGTGGCCGGCCAGCCGCTGCTGACCCTGCACACCGACACCCCCGAGCGCTTCGACTACGCGATCGAGGCCCTCAAGGACGGCGTCACGGTCGCCCCCGAGGGCACCGCCTTCACCCCGAACCCGATCGTCCTCGACCGCATCGCCTGACGCACCGCCTCCCCGGGGCTGCCGGCGCCCGCCTGCCCGTCAGGCGTACGTCAGCAGCCCCGAGGTGTCGACCCGCCAGGGTCCGACGGGGACGGTGTCCCCGAACACGAAGTGCGTCCGCGAGGCATACCCGGGCTCGTCGTGCACGATGCCGGTGCCCTTGCGGGGGTCGACCAGCAGGTAGAGCGGGATGCCCATGGCCGCGTAGTCGCGGACCTTGGCCTCGTAGTCGTTCTCCGGGTTGGACTTGGAGACGATCTCGACCACGAGCAGCACCTCGTGGGGGAGGAGCGACGGCTGTTCCCGTTCCAGTGCGTCCTCGGCGAACACCATGAGATCCGGGCAGCGCAGCCGACCGAGCCCGGCATCCTCCAAGTCGGCACCGGGGTGGGCGACATAACCCGGATGTGTCGAGGGGAGTTGGGTGTTGAGCTGGCGGGCGATCCTCAGCACGGCGAGTTCGTGCCGTCGGACCGGTGACATCATCATGACGATCTCGCCGTTCGCGATCTCGACCTTCCCTATCCCCGGGACCTTCGGCAGCTGATCCGCGATCTCGCGCAGCCGGGCGTACACAGCCGGATCGATGCTCATGCCCGGAGTTTAGCTTCGCTCCTCCTCGTCAGCGGGCGCCGGCGAGGGTACGGCGTTCGACGACCGCGCGGCGGGTGGCGTAGAGGGTGATGCCGGCCGCCAGGGTCATCGCGCACAGGCCCACCGCGGCGGCGCCGGACCAGCCGGTGGCGTGGTAGGCGTCGGCGCCGATCGTGCCGCCGAGGCTGTTCCCGAGGTAGTAGGCGATCAGGTAGAGCGCCGAGGCCTGGGCACGGCCCTCGGTGGCGGTGCGGCCGACCGCCGAGGAGGCGGTGGCGTGGCCGGCGAAGAACCCGGCCGTGATCAGCACGAGCCCGGCCAGGGCGGCCACCAGCGAGCCGGAGAGCGACAGCAGCAGGCCCGCGGTGGTGAGGCCGATCGCCGTGTAGAGGGTGCCGCGGCGGCCCAGCCGGCCGACCAGCTTCCCGGCGGAGGCCGAGGAGACCGTGCCGACCAGGTAGACCACGAAGATCGAGGCGGCCACCGACTGCGGCAGGTCGAACGGCGCGGCGACCAGCCGGTACCCGACGGTGTTGTAGACGGCGCCGAACACCGCCATGAAGAGCAGCCCCAGGGCGTACAGCCGCAGCAGCAGCGGGTTGCGCAGGTGCCCGCCGACGGTACGGGCGAGCGCGCGGGCGTCCACCCGGGCCGGGGTGAAGTGGCGGGCCGCCGGGATCAGCGCACGGAAGGCGAGCACCGACAGCAGCGCCAGCAGGGCCGAGACGGCGAGGCCCCAGCGCCAGCCCCAGGCGGCCGCGGCCCAGCCGGAGACCAGCCGCCCGCTCATCCCGCCGATCGAGTTGCCGGCCACGTACAGCCCCATCGCCGAGGCCAGCGCGGTCGGGTGGACCTCCTCCGCGAGGTAGGCCATCGCCGTGGCGGGCAGCCCGGCGAGCGCCGCGCCCTGGAGGACCCGCAGCACCACCAGCGTGGTGAGGTCCGGGGCGAACGGCAGCGCCAGGGCCAGCACGGCGGCGGAGGCGATCGAGACCGACATCACCGCGGTGCGCCCGAACCGGTCGGACAGCGCACTGGCGGGCAGCAGCGCGAGGGCCAGTCCCAGGGTGGCGGCGGACGCCGTCCAGCTGGCCTGACCGGGGGTCAGGTCGAGGTCGGCGGAGAGGATCGGCAGCAGGCCCTGCGTGGAGTACAGCAGGACGAAGGTGGCCACACCCGCGGCGAACAGGGCCAGGTTGGCGCGCCGGAAGGCGCGGTCCCCCGGCCGGAGGCGGCGGTCGGCGGCCGCTGCGGGGGCGGCATCGGCGGCGGAAGGGGACGACGGCGTGAGGGCACCCGGCAGCGTGGCTGCGGATGCCCCGGTACTGGCGGGCGACATGGCTCGAACGTAGGCCCCGCACGGCTGATGCGTCCAATACATGAATCGTGGAGAATCCATGCCATGACGCATGACAGCAGCTCACCGCCGCTGCGCCCGGCCGAGCTCGATCCGGAGTCGGCCGTGGTCCGCCTCACACCCCAGCTGGCGCAGTTCGCCGCGGTCGCACGGCTGGAGCACGTCACCCGGGCCGCGCAGTCGCTCGGGATGCCGCAGCCGACGCTCTCCCGGTCGGTGGCCCGGCTGGAGGCCGAACTCGGCGTGGACCTGCTGGCCCGTCAGGGCCGGACGGTACGGCTGACCCGGGCCGGCCGGCTGCTGCTCACCTCCGTCGAGCGGGCGCTCGCCGAACTGGAACGTGGCGCCGAGGCGGCCCGGGCCGAGGCCGACCCCGCGGCGGGCCGGGTGGCGTTCGGCTTCCTCCACACCATGGGGACGGAGGCGGTGCCCGCGCTGCTGCGGGACTTCCGCGCCTCCCACCCGCGGGTCCGCTTCCAACTGGTCCAGGACTACGTGGCGGCGATGCTGGAGCGGCTGCGGGCCGGCGAACTCGACCTGTGCCTGGTCTCGCCGCTGCCGGACGCCCCCGACCTCACCGCCCGGCACCTGGACGAGCAGCGGCTGCCGCTGGCCGTCCCGGCCGACCACCGGCTCGCCGGCCGGCGCCGGATCCGGCTCGCCGAGGTCGCCGAGGAACCGTTCGTCGCGGTGGAGGAGGGGTACGGGCTGCGCGTGATCACCGACGGCTTCTGCGCGGAGGCCGGCTTCGCGCCGCGGATCGCCTTCGAGGGCGAGGAGGCGGAGACGCTGCGCGGGCTGGTCGCGGCCGGGCTGGGCGTGGCACTGCTGCCGCCGGCGCTGGTGCCCCGGCCGGGCGTGGTGGAACTGGAGGTGACGGCACCGCGGACCCGCCGGGCGATCGGGCTTGCCTGGGTGTCGGGGCGGCCGCTCACTCCGCCGGCGGCGGCCTTCCGCGATTTCGTGCTGTCGCGCAGGGGCGCGCTGCTCGGGCGGCACTGAGGGAGGTGCCCCCGGCGCCCCTGCGGCGATCTGTCAGGCCAGGACCGTGTCGAGGCGGGCGAGGACGCCCGGCCAGCCCTTGCCCATGCCGTCGAGGGCGGTGCGGCCCATCGGGGAGTCGAGGTCGAAGCCGGCGTGTTCGAGGAAGAGCCGGGTGCCGCGGCCCTCGGGGACGAGCCGCCAGGTGACGGTGGTGTCGAGGCTGCCCTCGGCGAAGGTGTAGCGCAGCAGCCGCTCCTCCTCGACGGCCGTCACCTCGCAGGGCTGGCTGCCCCAGGGGCCCATGTCCAGGCTGAAGCGGTGCCCGACGACCGGCCGCACGTCGCCGGCCGCCCACCAGCGGGCGTGCAGTTCGGGGTCGGTGAGGGCGCGCCAGACGGCGGCGGGCGGGTGCGGCAGGAAGCGGTCGCAGTGGATCGTGTCGGAGTCGGTCACGGTCTCTCCTCGTCGAGCAGGTCGCTGAGGGCGCGCAGCCGGTCGCGCCAGTAGTGTTCGAACGGATGCAGCCAGTCCCCGACTTCGGCGAGCGGGGCCGCGTCGAGGTGGTACCAGCGCTGCCGGCCGCGGGGCTCCTCGCGGACGAGCCCGGCCTGCCGCAGCAGCTGGAGGTGTTCGGAGACCGCCGGCCGGCTGAGGTCGAAGAGGCCCGCCAGGTCGTTGACCGGGCGCGGGCCGTCCAGCAGGGCCGCGAGCAGGGCGCGCCGCACGGGGTTGGCGAGCGCGCCGAAGACGTCGGTTGCCATGCCCCGAAGATACGTCGGGTTTTTCCGACACGTCAAGCGTCGGAAAATTCCGACATGGCGACACGCCCGGCGATCCGAGTAGGAATCTACGCGCGTAGGAGCTACACTCCGGCAATGGAGAAGCAGATCCCTGCCACCGCGGGCACCACTGGCCCCCGCATTCCCACCGCCGATCAGATCGCCCGTGCTCCCAAGGTGCTCCTGCACGACCACCTGGACGGCGGCCTGCGCCCCGAGACGGTCGTCGAGCTCGCCGCCGCGTGCGGCTACGAGGGACTCCCCACCACCGACCCGGTCAAGCTCGGCGAGTGGTTCCGCGAGGCCGCCGACTCCGGCTCGCTGGTCCGCTACCTGGAGACCTTCGCCCACACCTGCGCCGTGATGCAGACCCGCGAGGCGCTGATCAAGGTCGCCGCCGACTGCGCCGAGGACCTCGCCGCCGACGGCGTCGTCTACGCCGAGGTCCGGTACGCCCCCGAGCAGCACCTGGAGGCCGGGCTCACCCTCGACCAGGTCGTCGAGGCCGTCAACGAGGGCTTCCGGCTCGGCGAGGCCAACGCCCGCGCCGCCGGCCGCCGCATCCGGGTCGGCACCCTGCTGACCGCGATGCGCCACGCCGCCCGTTCCACCGAGATCGCCGAGCTCGCCAACCGCTACCGCGACCAGGGCGTGGTCGGCTTCGACATCGCCGGCGCCGAGGCGGGCCACCCGCCCACCCGGCACCAGGCCGCCTTCGACTACCTCAAGGGCGAGAACAACCACTTCACCATCCACGCGGGCGAGGCCTTCGGCCTGCCGTCGATCTGGGAGGCCCTGCAGTGCTGCGGCGCCGACCGGCTCGGCCACGGCGTCCGGATCGTCGACGACATCACCGTCGGCGAGGACGGCGCGGTGCAGCTCGGCCGGCTCGCCGCGTACGTCCGCGACAAGCGCGTCCCGCTGGAGATGTGCCCCACCTCCAACCTGCAGACCGGTGCCGCCGACTCCTACGCCGAGCACCCGATCGGCCTGCTCAGCCGGCTGAAGTTCCGGGTCACCGTCAACACCGACAACCGGCTGATGAGCGGCACCAGCATGAGCCGCGAGTTCGAGCACCTCGTCGACGCCTTCGGCTACACCCTGGGCGACATGGAGTGGTTCACCGTCAACGCCATGAAGTCGGCCTTCCTGCCCTTCGACGAGCGCCTCGCCATGATCAACGACGTGATCAAGCCGGGCTACGCCGAGCTCAAGGCGGAGTGGCTGTTCGCCGGCGCCTGAGCCGGAAGGCCGGACGCGTCCGGATCTCCGGTCGGGATGGGGCCGTCGCCGGGGCCCCACCCCGACCGGTTGTCTGACTAATCAGTCCTGTGAGTGACGCTCCGTTGATCCGCATTCGATGTTCTCACTACGGTGTGCCAGTCACTGCTGACCCGGTGTGACGACGGGCGCTCCCCGGAACGGCCGTACCACGGGCACCGACGAGGAACCGAGGACCAACGCATGAAGCAGGCAACTCTGAAGGCCGCAGGCACCGCCGCTCTGGGCGTCGCGATCGCCGCCGCGGCCGCAGGCACCGCCTCCGCGGCCGCCCCCGGCGGGCTCGGACTCCCGACCAGCGCGCTGACCAACCCCGGTCTGACCAGCGCGGTGCCCGGTGCCGTTCAGAAGGTGCCCGGCGGCAGCGAGGTCACCCAGGCCGTCGGCACCCTCAACCCCGAGGTCGGCGGCAAGCTGACCCCTGCCGCGCCCGCGGCCCCCGCCGCGGAGGCGCCGGCCGCCGACGCCGCCCCGGCCGCGCCCGAGGCCGCCGCGGACCGCGCGCTGCCG
>NZ_JBEYFP010000058.1:0-21140 GCF_040634455.1 Kitasatospora sp. NPDC007106 | reverse complement strand
CACCGCGTCGAGCACCGGGGAGAGCGGCGGGACGTACCAGACCATCGGCAGGGTGCGGTACTCCGGGTGGAGCGGCAGGGCGACCTTGTAGGTGGAGACCAGCGCGTGCACGGGGGAGCGCCGGGCGGCGTCCAGCCAGTCCTCGGGGATGCCGGACTCCCGTGCCGCCGCGATGACTCCGGGGTCGTGCGGGTCGAGGAAGACCCCGCGCTGGGCGTCCAGCAGGTCCTTGTCGTCGGGGGTGGCCGCGGCCTCGCCGACGCGGTCGGCGTCGTACAGCAGGAGGCCGAGGTAGCGCAGCCGGCCGACGCAGGTCTCGGAGCAGACGGTGGGCTGGCCGGACTCGATCCGCGGGAAGCAGAAGGTGCACTTCTCGGCCTTGCCGGTGGCATGGTTGACGTACACCTTCTTGTACGGGCAGGCGGTGACGCACATCCGCCAGCCGCGGCAGCGGTCCTGGTCCACCAGGACGATGCCGTCCTCGACCCGCTTGTACATCGCACCGGACGGACAGGCCGACACGCAGGCCGGGTTGAGGCAGTGCTCGCACAGCCGGGGCAGGTGGAAGAGGAAGGTCTGCTCGAACTCGAACTTCACCTTCTCGGCCCACTCGCCGGTCAGGTTGGGGTCGCCGCCCGCGTGCTCGGGCGCACCGCCGAGGCCGTCCTCCCAGTTGGCACCCCAGGTGATCGCCGTCGGCTCCCCGGTGAGGACCGAGCGCGGGCGGGCGACCGGGACGTCGTTCCCGGCCGGGGCGCTGACGAGGTTGTCGTAGTCGTAGGTGACCGGCTCGTAGTAGTCCTCGATGGACGGCAGGTCGGGGTTGGAGAACAGCGACAGCAGCCGCTTGACGCGTCCGCCCGAGCGCAGGACGAGCCGCCCGCGCGCGTCGAGCATCCAGCCGCCCTTCCACTTCTCCTGGTCCTCGTAGCGGCGCGGGTAGCCGACGCCGGGCTTGGTCTCGACGTTGTTGAACCAGGCGTACTCGACTCCGGTGCGGTTGGTCCACGTCTGCTTGCAGGTGACCGAGCAGGTGTGGCAGCCGATGCACTTGTCGAGGTTCATCACCATCGCGATCTGGGCCATGACCCTCATCAGTAGGTCACCTCCTGCGAGCGGCGGCGGATCACGGTGACCTCGTCGCGCTGGTTCCCGGTCGGGCCGTAGTAGTTGAAGGCGTAGGTGAACTGCGCGTAGCCGCCCGCGAGGTGGGTGGGCTTGAGCAGCAGCCGGGTGAGCGAGTTGTGGATGCCGCCGCGCCGGCCGCTGACCTCGGTCTTCGGCACGTTCACGTTGCGGTCCTGGGCGTGGTACATGTACACCGTGCCCTCGGGCATCCGGTGGGTGACGACCGCCCGGGCGGCGACGACGCCGTTGCGGTTGTACGCCTCGATCCAGTCGTTGTCCTTCACGCCGATCCTCTCGGCGTCGCCGGTGGACATCCAGATGACCGGGCCGCCGCGGGACAGGTCGAGCATGTACTTGTTGTCCTGGTAGTTCGAGTGGATGGACCACTTGGAGTGCGGGGTGAGGTAGCGGACGGTGACCTCGGCCCGGCCGTCGCGCAGGTGCTCGTCGCCGTAGTGCCGGGGCGAGTTCAGCGGGGGCCGGTAGACGGGCAGTTGCTCGCCGACCTCGGACACCCAGTCGTGCTGGACGAAGAAGTGCTGGCGGCCGGTGAGGGTGTGCCAGGGCTTCTTGTGCTCGGTGTTGATGACGAACGGCGAGTAGCGCCGCCCGCCGGTCTCCGAGCCCGACCACTCGTACGAGGTCAGCACGGCGCGGGGCTGGGTGCGGGTGTCGGCGAAGGTGATCCGCTCCGCCTCGCGTTCGGCGGCGAGTTCGACCAGGCCCTCGCTGCCGGTCTGCCGCTCCAGCACCCGGAAGCCCTCGGCGGCCAGCCGTCCGTTGGTGGTGCCGGACAGCGCGAGGACCGCCTCGCACATGTGGCTCGCGGTGGCGAGCGAGGGCCGTCCGGCGGCGATCCCGTCCTTCACGGTGCCGTTGCGGTGCCGGAGTTCGTCGATCTCCTTGTCGGGGACGACGGTGACGCCCTTGGTGGTGGTGCCCAGGGTGTCGAGCAGCGGGCCGACAGCACGCATCTTCTGCGCGATCGCGGTGTAGTCCCGTTCGACGACCGCCAGCTTGGGCATGGTCTTCCCGGGGATCGGCTCGCACTCGCCGGCCTTCCAGTCCCGCACCACCCCGCCCGGCTGGGCGAGTTCGTCGGGGGTGTCGTGCAGCAGCGGCACGGCGATGACGTCGGTGCGGGTGCCGAGGTGGTCGGCCGCCAGCTCGCTGAACCGGTCGGCGAGGGCCAGGAAGGTGTCGTAGTCGGTGCGCGCCTGCCAGGGCGGGGCGATGGCCGGGGTGAAGGCGTGCATGAAGGGGTGCATGTCCGTGCTGGACAGGTCGTCCTTCTCGTACCAGGTGGCGGCGGGGAGGACGACGTCGGCGTACAGGCCGGTCGAGGTCATCCGGAAGTCCATGGTGACCAGCAGGTCGAGCTTGCCCTCGGGTGCCTCCTCCCGCCACACCACGTCCTTCGGCCGCCCCTCGGGCGGGGTCTCCTCGGAACGCACGGCCCCGTCCGTGCCCAGCAGGTGGCGCAGGAAGTACTCGTTGCCCTTGCCGGAGGAGCCGAGCAGGTTGGCCCGCCACACGGTCAGCACCCGCGGGAAGTTGGCGGGGTCGTCGGGGTCCTCGGCGGCGAACCGCAGCCGTCCCGACTTCAGCTCGTCGACGACGTGCTCGGCGACCGGCCGGCCGGCCCGGGCGGCCTCGTCCGCCAGGTCGAGCGGGTTGCGGTTGAAACCGGGGTGGCCGGGTGTCCAGCCCAGTCGCACGGCCTGCGCCAGGCAGTCGGCGAAGCCCTTGCCCCGGAACCGTCCCTCGCCGAGCGGGGAGGCGATCTCGTCGGGCCCGAACGCCTCGTAGCGCCACTGGTCGGAGTTCAGGTACCAGTACGAGGTGCCCGCCATGTGCCGGGTGGGCCGCTGCCAGTCGAAGGCGAACGACAGGTGCTGCTGCCCGGTGACCGGGCGGACCTTCTCCTGGCCGACGTAGTGCGCCCAGCCGCCGCCGTTGACGCCCTGGCAGCCGGTCATGGTGATGAGCGCCAGGAACGCCCGGTAGATGGTGTCGGAGTGGAACCAGTGGTTGGTCCCGGCCCCCAGCGCGATCATGGACCGGCCGTTGGTGCGCTCGGCGTTGCGGGCGAACTCGCGGCCGATGCGGGCCGCCTGCTCGGCCGGCACGGAGGTGATCGTCTCCTGCCAGGCCGGCGTGCAGGGCTGCGACGCGTCCTCGTACGAGGACGGCCAGCTGCCCGGGAGCCCGGGACGATGCACCCCGTACTGGGCGAGCATCAGGTCGTCGCCGCCGCCGACCCCTCGACGGCGGTGGCGTCCAGGCCGGTCTTGGTGTCGGCCTGGCCCTGGACGATCTTGCCGAGGTTGGTGCCGATCGAGGCGAACAGCGAGGAGTACTCGGGCAGCTCGGGCCGCGGCTGGGCGGTGCTCAGGATGGCCTGGTAGCCCGCGATGCCCAGGTTGGCCTTGACCTCGGCGGTGTAGGCGTCACCGCGGGTCGGCAGGGTGGAGTTCTTCAGCGCGAGGGTGGTCTGGCTCTCGGCCGAGGTCAGGAACGCGGCGAGCTTCTCGGCAGCGGCCTTGTGGGCGGCGTCGGAGCCGGCGTAGACGGAGACGTTGTGGCCGCCGGTGGGGGCGCCGGCCTTGCCGGTGGAGCCGGCCGGGACGGGGGCGATGCCCAGGTTCGCCTTGTTGCTGAACGCGGCGCCCTTGTAGATGTTGGTGATCTCCCAGGGGCCCTGGATGATCATCGCGACCTTGCCGGTGTTGAAGGCGTCCATCATGTGGGCGTACGAGTCGGTGGTCACGTCGGCCTTGGCGGTGCCGGGCGAGGTGAACATCGACTTGTAGGTCTCGACGGCCTTGGTGGCCTCGGGCGAGTTGATGCTGATCTTCTTGCCCTTGGCGTCCACCATGTCGGTGCCCTCGCCGAACAGGAACGGCAGGGCGAAGTAGCCGTCGCCGGCCCGCATGAAGAAGCCGTCGACGCCGGCCTTGTCCTTGATCTGGGCGGCGTCGGTCTTCAGCTCGTCCCAGGTGGTGGGGGCCTTGGCGATGCCGGCCTTGGCGAAGAGGTCCTTGTTGTACAGGAGGCCGAGGGTGTCGGTGACCAGCGGCGCGCCGTAGGTCTTGCCGTCGAACTTGGCCTGCTGGACCAGGCTCGGCTGGAAGGCGGACGCGTCGGGGAGCGCCGGGGTGCCGTCCAGCGGCTCCAGGAAGCCGGCCTTGGCGAAGGCGGAGGTCCAGCCGACCTCGGAGCGGAAGGCGTCCGGTGCGCCCTTGGCGCCCATCGCGGTCTGCAGCTTGTTCTGCGCCTGGTCGAACGGCACGTTGACGAAGTTGACCTTGATGTTCGGGTTGGCGGCCTCGAACTTCTGGACCAGCGCCTGGTAGGTCGGAGCCTCGTTGGTGGCGTTGGACGTGTCCCAGTAGGTGATGGTGACCGGACCGCCGTCGCCCTTGGCGTCCGAGCCGGAGCCGCTGCTGCCACAGGCTGCAAGAGAAACCGCAAGGGCCGCAACGAGAGCGGAGGCCGCGATGCCACGCCGCATGAGAACTCCTAGGAAGGTGGGGGTGCCCGAATTGGTGGAGGACCGCGCATAATGGCTGTCCCGTGCCGACTGCGCCGTTGCGGCCGTCGGGCTTGTGGAGGAACGTAACAGCGCCGAAAGCCAACCTGAAAGCCCTTGCAGCAACTTTCTGCAAGCGTGATTCAGATCGTTACATCCGCGTGTCCTCCGAGTTGCCGTCGCGCGAACCGCCCCCTCGACCCCCGTGGCCTGCATCGCTCCTGCCCGGCCGGGGCATGCGAACGGCCCGCGCCGTCCGGGTCGTCCCCGGCGGCACGGGCCGTCGTTGCGGTGGTTTGCAGCAACCGTTCTCAGTCGGACGGGCCGCGGCCCCTCCCGGACGGTCGCCGGGCCTCAGGCGGTGCCGAGGCGCAGCACCGTCGTCGAGCGGAACTCCTCGCCCGGGCGCAGCACCGTCGACGGGTACGAGGGCTGGTGCGGCGAGTCCGGGTGGTGCTGGGTCTCCAGCGCGACGCCGGCGTACGGGCCGTACGGGACGCCGCGGGCGCCGGTGACCGCGCCCTGGAAGCCGTTGGCCGTGTAGACCTGGATGCCCGGCTCGGTGGTGAGCACCTCCAGGGTGCGGCCGCTCTCCGGGTCCTCCAGCAGGGCGGCGCGGGACGGGCCGCCGTCGGTGGGGCGCTCGCGCAGCACCCAGTTGTGGTCGTAGCCGTGGGCCGCCGCCACCTGCGGGTGGTTCTCGGCGATGCCCTTGCCGAGCGGCCGGGCGGTGGTGAAGTCGAAGGGCGTGCCGGCCACCGCCTCGAACGGGCCGAGCGGGATCTGCCGGGCGTCCACCGGGGTGTAGTGGTCCGCGTCCAGGGTGAGCAGGTGGCCGAGCACGTCGCCGCTGCCCTCGCCCGCGAGGTTGAAGTAGGCGTGGTTGGTCAGGTTGACGACGGTGGGCTTGCTGGTGACCGCGTGGTAGTCGATGGTCACCGCGTCGGCGGAGAGCGTGTACGAGACGGTGACGTCGAGGCCGCCGGGGAAGCCCTGGTCGCCGTCGGGGCTGTGCAGCTTGAGCCGGACGCCGCCGGGGATCTCCTCGGCCTCCCAGATCCGGTGGGCGAAGCCGTCCGGGCCGCCGTGCAGGGTGACGCCGTTGCCGGTGGGGGCGAGCGAGTGGTCCTCGCCGTCGAGGGTGATCCGGCAGTCGGCGATCCGGTTGGCGTAGCGGCCGACGGTGCTGCCGTAGTGGCGGGCGGCGCCGAGGACCTGCGGGAGGTCCTCGGTGGAGAGCAGGATCTGGGCGGGCGTGCCGGAGCGGTCGGGCGCGGTGAGGGTGTGCAGGGTGGCGCCGAGGGTGAGGACGCTGGCCTCCAGCGGTCCGTTGCGCAGGGTCCAGCGCTCGATCGCCGCGCCCGCACCACTGGGTTCGAAGGGCCCGTGCCGGACCTCCGTGGCCTGTGCGGATGCCGCCATGGCCTGCTCCTCACCGAAGCGGCCGCGACCGCCTCACCTCGACTGCTGTTCGATTATGAGCGATCTTGTCGCCCCGGAGCAGCCTAGCCCGGCCGGGGCCCGGTACGGCGCTGCTGCGCGGTGCGTGCCCCGGCCGGTCGCGGGTTCCGGACGGGCTCAGCCGTCGTCGCCGGTGCGGGAGTCCTTGTCGGGCAGCCCGAGGGCGGCGGCCAGGCCCTCCGGCCCGGTGCCCGCTTTGCGGTGCACGGCGGCCAGTCGGCGGTGCACCAGGCTGAGCGGCAGGTCGAGGTGGTCGGCGATCCGCTGCGGCGGCAGGCCGCGCACGGCGAGTTCGGCGACCTCCCACTCGTGCTGGCTGAGGGCGTCCTTGGTGAGCGTGCGCAGCCGGTTCGGGCGCAGCCCGGAGACGGCGAGCTCGCGGCGGGCACGGGCGACCAGGCCGTCGGCGCCGCACTGCTGGGCGAGTTCCATGCCCTGGTAGAGGTACTCGCCGGCGTCGACCAGCCGGCCGCTGCGGCGCAGCGCGGCACCGAGGTCCACCAGGGCGTGCGCGTGCTCGTGGCCGGCCGGGGACTGGCCGAGCACGGCGACGGCCTCCTCCAGCAGCTCGACCGCGACCGGGCCGTCGGTGACGGCGGCCTGCAGCCGCAGGGCGGCGCCGACCGCGGAGGCCGAGCCGAAGGTGCGCGCCCGGTCGACGGCGTCCTGCGCGTGCTTGCGGGCCTCCTCCGGCTCGTCCGGGGCGAGGGCGAGCGCGAGGTGGCCGGCCCAGGGCGCCCAGACGGTGTTGTACCGGCCGCGGGCGTCGAGCTGCCGGCCGACCTCGGTGAGGACCTCGACGGCGCGGGCGCGGTCGCCGCGGGCGAGCAGCAGCTTGCCGTAGAGGGTGGGCGCGTCGGGCAGCACCATCGCGGTCTCGTGGTACGGCGGGGCGAAGCGGTACTGCTCGGCGAGCTCCCAGGCCTCCTGGACGCGGCCGCGGGCGAGCAGGGTGTCGGCGAGGACGCCGACGATGTCCCACTGCAGCGGCAGGTCGGGGGCGATCCGCTCGGAGATCCGCAGTCCGCGGCGGAGGAAGTCCTCGGCCTCCAGCAGGAAGCCGCGGCGGAACCGGACGAGGCCCATCAGGAAGTAGGCGAAGCCGCGGTGCGCGCCGCTCCACCCGGCGACCTCGAACTCCATGATCGCGTCGGAGAACAGCCGCTCGGCGCGGATGAGCTCGTCGGTGTAGGTGAGCGTGAGGCCGATCAGGGCGGGCAGCTCGAAGCCCCAGGTGGTGCCCGTCCAGCGGAGTTCGGCGGGCAGCCGGCCGTTGACCAGCGCCCGGTCGGCGAGCTCCACGGCGCGGGCGGCGGACCCGCCGCGCAGGGTGAGGTCCCAGGCCTGCATGGCCACCAGGGCGCGCTCGGCGCTGTCCCGGCCGGTGAGCGCGGTTGCCATGTCCTCCAGCCGACGGGAGCGGCCGACCGCGTCGTCCTCGTCGCGCTGGAAGGCGGCCCACATGAAGTGCGCGGCCTGCAGTCGGAGCCGGCCGGGGCCCTGCGGGGTGCGCTGCGCCTCCTCGTGGCAGACCGCGGCGGCCCGGGTCAGCTGGCCGGCGTGGGCGAGCGCCTCGGAGAGCCGGAAGGTGGCGTCGACCCGCAGCGCGGGGCTCAGGCCGTTCTCCGGCTCCAGGGCGACGGTGAGCTGGTTGACCGTGGCGGCCGGGTCGGTGAGCAGGGCGGAGCAGCCGAGCTCGTACATCACCTCGGCGCGGATGTCGTCGTCCGGCGGCTCGTTGAGGGCGCGCTCCAGGCAGCGCTTGGCGGCGTCCGGGGCGCCGATGGCCAGGTGCTCCTGGGCGGCCTTGCGCAGCTTGCGGACGATCACGTCGTCGCCCTCGGGCAGCACCTCCAGCAGGTGCCGGGAGGCGGCGAGCATGGTCCCGCCGGCGTTCTCGATCGCGGTGGCCGCGATGCCGTGCATGGCGGTCTTGGTGGCGGCCGGCATGGTGAGGTAGATCGAGGTGCCGATCAGCGGGTGGACGAACTCCAGCCGGCCGTTGGGCTGGCTGGTGAGGACGCGCTGGCGGCGCAGCTGGCGGACGGACTCCTCGGCCTGGTCCGGGCCCTGGGCGGAGATCGCGGCGGCGAGGGTCTGCCGGATGTCGGTGCCGAGCAGCGCGGCGGCCCAGGCGAACCGCAGGGTGGTCGGGCCGAGCTTGTCCAGCCAGTGCTGCAGGGTCTCGCCGCGGGCGGCGGCGGCGAGGTCGTGCAGCCTGCGGGCGTTCTCCTCGCTGGGCTCCAGCGCTTGGTCGCGGACCTCGCGGAGCAGCGCGACGACCTCGTACGGGGTGCCGCCGGTGACGGCCCAGACCTGGCGGCAGAAGGCGTCCTCGGCGTGCGGGCCGAGTTCGGCGCGGACGAGGTCGGCGACGGTGTCCGGGGTGAGCCGGCGCAGTTCGTGGCGGTGCTGGGCGATGGACTCGATCTGGTGGCGCAGCGGCAGCGTCTTGTGGTCGAACTCGTCGCGGTAGGCGAGGACGAGCAGCACGGGCAGTTCGCGCGAGCGGACGGCGAACGCGGCGAGCCAGCTGAGGGACTCCTGGTCGGCCCAGTGCAGGTCGTCGACGACCATGACCAACGGGGCACGGCGCGGCGCGAGTTGGGTGAAGACGAAGTCGAGGCCGTCGCGCACGCCCTGCGGGTCGAGGGGCTCCAGCTCGTCGGACGGCGGGACGAGGCCGATGGCGGGGCCGACGATGCCGTACCAGTTGCCGAAGACCTCCTGCTTCTCCTCCTCGGGCAGCGAGCCGAGCACCGGCTGCAGCAACTGCCGCAGCACGCGGAAGGGTTCGTTGCGCTGGCGCTCGCCGCCGCGGGCGAAGAGCACGGTGCAGCCGGGCTGGAGCTTGCCCAGGCGGCGGACCCGGTGCAGCAGCGAGGTCTTGCCCATGCCGCCGGGGCCGGAGTAGCAGAGCACCTCGCCGATCTCGGTGCCGCCGGCGGCGAACTTGCGGCACAGCCGGGCGACCGCCTCGTCGGCGGTGTGCAGCTCGGTGTCCCGCTCGCGCAGTGTCTCCTCGGCCGGAGAGGTGACGTACTCCTGTTCGCCCTGCCCGTTCTGATCTGCCGACACCGCCGCGCCTCCGCCTCTTCCGTTCCTCGTTCCGCCCACGACCCTAGCGCCGTGCACGCCCGCGCGGGCGCCATTCGTGCAGGCCGAACGGGAGTCGAGGGTTGAGGCTGCAGGGCCCGGGCAAATGCCCTGGTGCGCATGCCATCCGATGATCCGATCGGGTAGTCTGCCGGGCCGGACGGCGCAGTGGATCTTCCGCACGTCCCAGTATCAGCATCGGGGTCACCGCACGACGCGAACGCACAGCACCGGATCCGAGAGTCACCTTGCTGGGAGCACCATGTCCGACGACAGCTCGCTCGACTTCCCGTTCCCGCACCGGCGCAGCGGGCACCACGCCCACGCCGCCGAGCGGCACCGCTCCTGGCTCGCCCGCCACCGCGAACTCGCGGACGTCGCGGACGCGGCGGTGTACGGCCACTGGGAGGTCGCCGAGCTCGCGGCGCTCAGCCATCCGGACGCGGGACCGGACGAACTCGCCCTCGCCGCGGACATGTTGGGCTTCTTCTTCCTCTTCGACGACCAGTTCGACAGCGCCCTGGGCCGGCGCCCGACCGAGGTGTCCCGGATCTGCGAACGGCTGACCGCGATCCTCTACGGCGCCCTGCCGGACGGCACCTCCGGCGTGGAACGGGCCTTCGCCGACCTCTGGAGACGGTCCACGGCCGGCATGCCCGGCCGCTGGCGGGCCCGGGCCGCCGCCAACTGGGAGTGGTACTTCGCCAGCCACCCCGCCGAGGCCGCCGGCCGGCTCTCCGGCCGGATCCCGGACCGCGAGGGCTACTTGATGCTCCGTCGGGGAACGGCGGCCATGGAGACCATCTTCGACATGGTGGAACGGCTCGGCGGATTCACCGTGCCGCAGGGCACGTTCCACCACCCCGTGCTGCGGCAACTGCGCCAGGTCGCCGCGGACATCCCCTCGTACAGCAACGACGTCCGCTCCTACCCGCTGGAGGCGCCGCGCGGGGACGTGTACAACCTGGTGATGATCGTCCAGCGGGAACGTTCCTGCCCGCCGGAGGAAGCCTGCTCGATCGTCCTCACCGAGGCGCAGCTGCTGGTCGACCGCTACGCCCGGCTGCTCGCCGAACTGCCCTGCGCCTTCCGCGAGCTGGAACTCGACGAGGAGCAGCGCGGCATCGCGCAGCGCTACGCCGACGGCATGACCGCCTGGCTGGCGGGCTACCTGCACTGGGAACGGCGGACGGGCCGCTACCGCACCGCGTGACCGGCGATGCACCCACCGTAGCGGACCCGGAGCCCCGCGACCAGAGCCCCCGGCACACGTGTACGGAGAATTCGGCCGCACCAGCGGCGCGGAGAACTGCGCAATGCAAGGGCAGCACCTCAGGGGCGCGTGGGGGCACCTCCCGGCCGAAGGCCGGGGGGAGAACTGCACAGTCCGGGGGTGGGTCCCAATGCGATTCGGGCTGAGCCCTGATCCGTACGGCGCGCCCATCCGCATTGCGCAGTTCCCCGCGCCCCTGAGGTGTCCGCCGCAGCCCTCCCGGCCCCGTGCCCCCGAGGTGCCTCACCGCCCGCTGCGGGCCCGGGCCGCGCGGACGGCCTCCTCGATCCGCTCCGGCGGGATCCGCACGCCGGAGGCGATCCGCCCGCCGACCGCACCGAGCGCGGCCGCCGCGCTCTGCGCCCACAGGTGCTCGATCAGCACCACCACGGCGACGCTGCCCGGGGCGAGCAGGGCGGCCGCCTCCTGCGCGTCGGCCGGTCCGATCAGCGGCAGCTCGTGCCCGCCGGCCGCGACCACCCCCTGCAGGTGCTCCACCTCGCCGACCTCCGCGTACTCGACGGTGCCGTCGGCGCGGCGGGTGACCACCAGGGCGTCGACCACCCGGATGTCCCCGGCCGTCCGCAGGGCGGCGAGGGCGCGGGCGCTCTCGGCGGTGATGGCCTCCTGCGGGAACGTCAGGACGATCAGTTCGGCCGGCCCCATCCAGGGCACTCCTTCCGTCGGCGGTTCCCCGCGGTGGCCCCCGGATGCGGATCAAAGCACAGCCCGGGCCCGGCGCCGCGGAGGCGGGGCGCGGACGGCGCACGCCGCTGGCGGGCGGCCGGGCCCCGTGGTCTCTGGAAAGCACGGCACCGTGCCGTGCATCCGGGACGAGGAGGCCCCGACCATGACGATCCCCGCCGCCAAGCTGTCCAATCCCGCCGTTCGTGCCCTGGTCGCCGCGATCAACGGGGGCGACCCGACGGCGTTCTTCGCCGTGCTGACCCCGGACGCCACGATGTCCGACGACGGCTCGGACCGCCCGCTGGCGGCCTGGGCGGAGCGGGAGATCTTCTCCTCCCGGGGCCACATCGACGTCCAGACGGAGAAGGACGGCGGCCTCGCCCTGATCGCCAACTACCGCAACGACACCTGGGGCGAGATGCGCACCGCGTGGCGGTTCACCGTGGACGGGGAGCGGATCAGCCGTTTCGAGACCGGCCAGGCGTAGGCTCCGCAGCCCGCCCGCGGACCCCTGAACGCCCCGGCGCCGCCCCCGCGCAGCCCGCCGGGCACAGGTGGTGAAGCGCTTCGACACCGGGTCTGGACACAGTCCATCTGCCTCTCTAAGCTCTCCGGGCAGGACAGCATCGAGCCGCACAGCAGACATCGTCGAAGCGCTTCACCACCGGCGCCCGGCCGTGTCGCGAGATGGAGCACCAGATGGTCACGCTCGCCCAGGTCGCCCGGCACGCCGGGGTGTCCCCGAGCACGGTCTCGTACGTCATCAGCGGCAAGCGGTCCATCTCGCAGGACACCCGGCTGCGGGTGGAGCGCAGCATCGCCGAGCTCGGCTACCACCCGCACGCGGGGGCCCGGGCGCTGGCCAGCAACCGCTCCAACGTGATCGCCCTGATGATCCCGCTGCGCACCGACATGTTCGTGCCGGTGATGATGGAGATCGCCATCGCGATCACCACCACCGCCCGCCGGTTCGGCCACGACGTGCTGCTGCTGACCAGCGAGGAGGGCCCGTCCGCGGTGAAGCGCGTCGCCGCCAGCGGACTGGCCGACGCGATGATCCTCATGGACGTCGAACTCGAGGACGAGCGGATCCCGCTGCTGCGGCAGACCGGGGCGGCGGCCGCGCTGATCGGCCTGCCCGCCGACCCGGCCGGCCTCACCTGCGTCGACCTCGACTTCGAGGCCACCGGCGCGCTGGCCGCCGACCACCTCGCCGACCTCGGCCACCGCGAGGTGGCGCTGATCGGGGCCGCCGAGTCGGTCTACCGCCGGCACACCGGGTTCGCCGAGCGCACCCTGGCCGGCTTCCGGCAGCAGGCGGCCGCCCGTGGCCTGGGCTTCCTGCACCGCCCCTGCGGGGCCGGCCACGAGGCGGCCAGCGGGACTCTCTCGCGGATCCTGCAGGAGCGGCCGAACACCACGGGCTTCGTCGTGCAGAACGAGGCCGCGCTGCCGCACCTGCTCGGCCAGCTCCGGCAGTCCGGGCGGGCCGTGCCGGAGGACGTCTCCGTCGTCGCGGTCTGCCCCGACGAGGTGGCCCTGCACTCCGCCCCGCAGCTCACCTCGGTCTCCATCCCCGCGCAGGAGATGGGCCGGCGCGCGGTCGAGCTGCTGATGGCCCAGGCCGGCGGCGAGGACACCTCCGGGCTGACCCTGCTGCGCCCCACCCTCACCATGCGGGAGTCCAGCGGTCCCGCCCCGCGGACCGGCTGACGCACCGACCGACGCACCGACCGACGCACCGCCGGGCCGTCCCCTCACCCGATCCCCCGCACCACCCGCTCCGCTCGCTCCACCCGCACCACCCGCTCCGCTCGCTCCACCCGGCCGCTCGCGCGCATCGCCGATCCCCGGGAGCCGGGCGCACCCGCACGCGCCCGTACCCCCACCGATCCCGCACGCCGGGGCGCAGCCCGCACCGGCGCGCCCCGCGCCGCCCGCGCGCAACCCCCAGGAGCCGTCCCGTGAACCACCCCCTGCCCATCCCCCCGCCGGAGAAGCCCGAGGCCCCCGGTGTGCTGCGCGAGCACGACGGCGCCCTGGAGTGGCACGGCCACCTGGAGACCCTGCGGGTGGAGCCCTGGGGCCCGGACGCGATCCGGGTGCGGGCGGTGCGCGGCGGGCGGCTGCGGCCCGACCTGCCGGGGGCGCTCGCCGAGCGGCCGCCGGCCGCGCCGCAGGCAGCGGTGAAGACCGAGGGCGGCGTCGGACGGATCGTCAACGGCGCGATCACCGCCGAGGTCACGGAGCGCGGCATCGTCCGCTTCCTGCGGGCCGACGGCAGCGAACTGCTCTCCGAGCAGCCCGCGCACTTCTGGTGGCCCGGCGCCCGGCTCTACACGCCGACCGGCAATGGCTACCACCGGTTGGAGCAGCGCTTCGCCGCGTACGACGGCGAGAAGCTGTTCGGCCTCGGTCAGCACCGGCACGGGCTGCTCGACCAGAAGGGCGCCACGATCGACCTGGTGCAGCGCAACGCCGAGGTGTCGATCCCGGTGCTGCTCTCGGACCGCGGCTACCTGCTGCTGTGGAACAACCCGGCGATCGGCCGGGTGGAGCTGGCCGTCAACGGCACCCGCTGGGTCGCGGACAGCGCCCGCCAGTTCGACTACTGGATCACCGCCGGGCAGCCGGCCGAGACCCTGGCCCGGTACGCCGACGCCACCGGCCACTCCCCCGAACTCCCGTCGTGGGCCACCGGGTTCTGGCAGTGCAAGCTGCGCTACCGCACCCAGGAGGAGCTGCTCTCCGTCGCCCGCGAGCACAGGCGGCGCGGTCTGCCGCTGTCCGTGATCGTCAACGACTTCTTCCACTGGACGCACCTCGGCGAGTGGAAGCTCGACCCCGCCGAGTGGCCAGACCCGGCCGCCATGGTCCGCGAACTGGACGAGATGGGCGTGCGGTTGATGGTCTCCGTCTGGCCCTCCGTCAGCCCGCTCAGCGAGAACCACGCCGAGATGGAGCGCCGCGGCCTGCTGATCGGCACCGAGTACGGCCCGATGGCGCACGCCGAGTGGCCGGACAAGGGCGTCGACTCCACCGTCCAGGTCGCCTTCTACGACGCCACCAACCCGGAGGCCCGGGAGTTCCTCTGGGAGCGGATCGCGCAGAACTACCTCGCGCACGGCATCAAGGTCTGGTGGCTGGACGCCTGCGAGCCGGAGATCAACCCCGGCCACCAGGCCAACCTGCGCTACCACGCCGGGCCCGGCCTGGAGGTCGGCAACCTGTACCCGCGGGAGAACGCCCGCGCCTTCCACGAGGGCATGCTCGCCGCCGGCGAGTGCGAGGTGGTCACCCTCAACCGCTCGTCCTGGGCCGGCGCCCAGCGCTACGGCGCCGCACTGTGGTCCGGCGACATCGGCACCGACTTCGCCACCCTGCGCGACCAGATCAGGGCCGGTCTGCACGTGATGGTCTCCGGGATCCCCTGGTGGACGACCGACATCGGCGGCTTCCACGGCGGCGACCCGGACGACCCGGCCTACCGGGAGGTGATCGTCCGCTGGTTCCAGTACGGCGCCTTCTGCCCGCTGTTCCGGCTGCACGGCTACCGCGAGCCGTGGATGCCGCTCGGCCCGGCGATGACCGGCGGCCCCAACGAGGTCTGGTCGTACGGCGAGGAGGCGTACGGGATCTTCAGCAGCTACCTGCACCTGCGCGAGCGGCTGCGGCCGTACATCCAGGAGCAGATGCGGCACACCGCCGAGACCGGCGTGCCGCCGATGCGGCCGCTGTTCGTGGAGTTCCCCGAGGACCCGGCGGCCTGGGAGGTCGGCGACCAGTTCCTGCTCGGGCCGGACCTGCTGGTCGCGCCGGTGGTCGAGGCCGGTGCCCGGCAGCGCACCGTCCTGCTGCCCGCCGGGGCGACCTGGCGCTGCGCCTGGACGGACGAGGTGCACCCGGGCGGCACCACGGTGACCGCGGACGCCCCGCTCGACCGGATCCCGCTCTACCTGCGCGACGGCGCCCGGCTGCCGATCTGACCCGGGCCCGCCCCACTCCGTGGCAAGGAGGCCACCATGCACCCCACCGCCCTGCACCAGACACCGCACCCGGCCGCCGTGCAGCGCCCCGCCGCGCTGAACCGCGGCCGTACCGCCCCCACCGGCCGGTTCGGCCCGTCGCCGGCGGCGCCGTACCGGCAGGCCCAGCCCGTGCCGCAGACCCGCCGCCCCGCCGCCGGGCTGCTCGCCCCAGAGGAGCACCAGCTGCTGCTCCTGCTCGCCGAGGGGCTGCCGCTGGACGCCGTCGCCCGCCGGCTGTCCACCTCCAGCCGGACGCTGCGCCGCCGGATCCGGGTGCTCTGCGACCGGATCGGGGTGCGCACCCCGCTGCAGGCCGCGGTCTGGGCCGCCCGGCGCGGCCTGATCTGACCGCCCGTCGGCTCCACGGCAGGAGCCGACGGCACCTGAACAGGAGAGAGAACCCGTGCCGCTGACCGACCTGCCCTACGAGGACCTGCTGCGCTACCGCCCGGAGCCGGCCGCCCCCGCCGACCTGGACGCCTTCTGGGACGACACGCTCGCCGAGGCCCGGGCGCACGGCGGCCCGGCCTCGGTCACCCCGGTCGGCGACAGCCTGCTGCGCGGCGCCGAGGTGCACGACGTGCGTTTCCCCGGCTACGGCGGCGAGCCGGTCGCCGGCTGGCTGCTGCTGCCGCGCGGCGCCCGCGGGCCGCTGCCGGTGGTCGTCGAGTACCTGGGCTACAGCCAGGGCCGCGGGCTGCCGCTGGAGCGGCTGCTGTACGTGTCGGCCGGCTACGCCCACCTGGTCATGGACACCCGCGGCCAGGGCCACGACACCCCGGACCCGCACCCGGGCGGCCCGCAGTGGGCGGCCGGGTTCATGACCCGCGGGATCGACTCGCCCGCGGGCTACTACTACCGGCGGCTGTACACCGACGCGGTGCGGGCGGTGGACTTCGTCCGCGGCCTGCCGCGGATCGATCCGGAGCGGGTGGTCGTGGGCGGCGCCAGCCAGGGCGGCGGGCTCGCCCTGGCCGCCGCCGCGCTGGCCGGGGACGCGGTGGCCGCCGCCCTGGTGGACGTGCCCTTCCTGCAGCACTTCCCCCGGGCGGTGGAGACCGCCTCGGCGGGCCCGTACCCGGAGATCGCCGAGTACCTCGGCCTGCACCGCCGGGACGCCGTCGAGCAGGTCTTCGCCACCCTGGCGTACGTGGACGGCCTGCACCTGGCGCCGCGGGCCACCGCGCCCGCGCTGTTCAGCGCGGCGCTGATGGACCCGGTCTGCCCGCCGTCCACGGTCTTCGCCACCTACCACCGCTACGGCGGCCCGGCCGCGATCGAGGTGTGGCGCTTCGGCGACCACGCCGGCGGGCGGGCCTCCCAGCAGCAGCGTCAGCTGGAGTGGCTGCGCGAACAAGGCCTGAGCGCGGCGAACTGACGGACGGTCAGCCCGTCCGGCCTTCCAGGCAGGCCCGGACGGCGGTCATCAGGCTGCGGGAGCGGATGTCGCCGGTCACGCCGGGCTGCATGCCGTTGGTGACGTAGCCGAAGCCGATGCCGAGCTCCGGGTCGGCGAAGCCGAGCGAGCCGCCGCGGCCGGGGTGGCCGAAGCTCGCCGGCGTGGCCATCGGGGAGGTGGCGGCGTGCCGGAAGAAGCCGTGGCCGAAGGTGGTGTTGACGATCAGCACCTTGTCCGGGCCGCTGACCGCGGGGCCCATCGCCTCCTTCAGCACCTCGGGGCCGAACAGTGCGGGCAGCCGCTCGCCGGGCGCCCCGCCGTGCCGGTCGGCGGCGCCGATCAGCGAGGCGTAGAACCGGGCCACCGACCGTGCGGTGCCGATGCCGCCGGCGCCGGGCACCTCGGCGGCCTGCACCGCGGGGTCGTTCAGGTCGACGGCGGCGAGCACCGCGCCGAACGCCCGGGCGGTCAGCGAGGTGCGGTCCTGGTAGGCCCGTACGACGGAGGCCTTGGGGCGGACCTTCATGCCGCTCGGGCCGGTCTGCGCGGCCTCGGGCGCGGGCAGGTCGACCAGTCGGCCGACCCGCGGCGCCGCCCCCGCGGGCAGGCCGATCCACAGGTCGAGGCCGAGCGGCTGGGCGATCTCCTCGGCCAGGTAGTGGCCGATGCTGCGGCCGCTGACCCGCCGCACGATCTCGCCGACCAGCCAGCCGAAGGTGTACGGGTGGTAGCCGTGAGCCGTGCCCGGCTCCCAGGCGGGGGCCTGGGAGGCGACGGCGGCGGCGGCCGGCTCCCAGGTCAGCAGGTCCTCCAGGCGCAGCGGCACGTCCAGGACGGGCAGTCCGGCCTGGTGCGAGAGCAGCCAGCGGACGGGGATCCGCTCCTTGCCGGCGGCGGCGAACTCGGGCCAGTAGGAGACGACCGGGGCGTCCAGGTCGAGCAGGCCCTGCTGGACGAGGTGCAGGGCGGTGGCGGCGGTGAGCCCCTTGGTGACGGAGCGCAGCACCTGGGCGGTGTCGGCGGTCCACGGCACGGCGGGGGCGGGTCGCCCGCCGACCTCGGGCCTGGCGTCGCCGCCCCACAGGTCGACCACCTTGCGGCCGTCCAGGTAGAGCGCGAAGGCCGCGCCGAGTTCGCCGTACTCGCGGAAGTTGCGGGCGAAGGCCTCGCGGACGGGTTCGAAGCCCTCCGCCGTCTCGCCCCAGATCTCCACCGCTGTCACGTTCCCCGCCGTTCCTCGCCCGTGCGTCCGGTCGCTTCCTCGCCCACGCCTCCGGTTGGAACGATAGTCGGACGGTCCTACCGGTGCCGCCGGGGTGCCGGGCCGAGCGGGAGCCGGACCGCCGGGAGCGCCCGCACCGCCCGCGGCGCGGCCCCGTCCGGCGGTAGTGTCCCGAGCATGACGAATCCCGCCGAAGAACTGCTCGACGTGGTGGACTCCCGGGACGAGGTGGTCGGCACCGCGACCCGCGCCGAGGCGTACCGGGACGGCCTCACCCACCGCTGCGTGTTCATCCTGGTCCGCGACCCGCAGGGCCGGATCTTCGTGCACCGCCGCACGGACACCAAGCTGTTCGCCCCCGGCGCCTACGACTGCTTCGTCGGCGGGGTCGTCGGCTCCGGGGAGTCGTACGCCGAGGCGGCCGTCCGGGAGGCCGAGGAGGAGCTCGGGGTGCGCGGGATCGAGCCGGTGCCGCTGTTCCGCTTCCTGTTCGAGCAGGACGGGCTGTCCTGGTTCTGCGACATGCACGAGGCCCGCTGGGCCGGCCCGGTCTCCCCGCAGGTCGAGGAGGTGGCCTGGCACGGCTGGCTGACCGAGGAGGAGCTCGCCGAGCGGCTCGCCGAGTGGGACTTCGTGGCCGACGGCCGGGAGGCGTACCGGCGCTACCTGGAGTCCCGTCCGTCCTGAGCGGCCCGCTCGTCGCCGAGGTCCCACTCGGGGTGCTCGCGGGCGGCCCAGCGCCGGTCGACCAGCCCGGTGCGCATGCCGCGCCGGGCCTCCGGGTCGCGCACCGCCATCCAGACGTGGCCGCCCACCACCACCCCCACGGCGACCGCCAGCCAGTCGTGGACGAAGGTCGCCCCGGTACGCCACACCAGCGGCGCCAGGTGCGTGAACCACATCAGCAGCCCGGTGCCGAGCATCACCAGCACCGCGCCGGCGATCCACGCCGCGTACAGCTTCTGCCCGGCGTTGAACTTGCCGGCCGGGCGGTCGTGGGAGCGGCGGCGGACGGCCCGCAGCCAGCGCCGGTCCGCCGCGGTGAACCGGTTCAGCCGGGCCAGGTCGGCGCGCAGCGCCCGGGAGACGAGGCCGAGCAGCAGCGGGACGGGCAGCAGCAGGCCGCACCACTCGTGCACCACGACGACCAGCCGGCGGCGGCCGACCAGCTCCGACAGCGGCGGGTAGTAGAGCATCAGCGCGGTGGCCAGGCAGGTCAGCAGCAGGCCGGCGGTGGCCCGGTGCACCAGCCGCTCGGCGCGGGCGAAGCGGGCCACCCGGGCGGCGGGACGGGCGGCGCGCCCGGAGTCAGCCGGTGGGTGCATCGTCGCGTCCGTTGGATCGGCCGACCCAGGCGTCGACGTCGTAGCCGAGGCGCTCCCAGTAGCCGGGGCGGACCTCGGGGGTCACCGTGATGCCGGAGAGCCACTTGGCCGACTTGTAGAAGTACATCGGCGCGACGTACAGCCGCACCGGGCCGCCGTGCGCGTGTCCGAGCGGGCGGTCCTGCATGCGCAGCGCGACCAGCACGTCGTCGCGGCGCGCCTGGTCGAGGGTGAGGCTCTCGCTGTACGCGCCGTCGAAGCAGCTGAACCGCACGGCGGCGGCGCCGTCGCGGACACCGGCCCGCTCCAGCAGCAGGCTCAGGCGCACCCCCTCGAACGGGGTCGCCGGCACCCGCCAGCCGGTGACGCACTGCACGTCGTGGACGATCCGGGTCTGCGGCAGCGCCTCGAGGTCGGCGAGCCGCAGCGTGGCCGGCCGGTCGACCAGGCCGTCGATCCGCAGCTCGTAGTCGGCGGCCGTGCGCCCGGGCACCGAGGCGACGACCGAGTAGTAGCGGAACCCGCCGCCGCCCGGCACCAGGTCGCTCAGGCCCGTCGGGTCGCGGCTGGTGACCGCCTCGACGACGCGCTGCAGGTGCGGGCCCACGGCGACGCCCGCCGCCCCGAGGCCCAGCATGCCGAGCACCACCCGCCGCCCGACCGGCGTACCGCTGGATTCGTTCACCCCTCGATTCGACCACCCGCCGGGCCCGCCGACCAGGGGCTACCGGCGGACGTCAGACTTTCGTCACCTCCGCCACCCGGCGGGAATCCCATGATCGAGTGATCATCCGACGGTCCGGGCTGGATAGGGTGGCGCCATGGTTTCCCGTACGCCCTCGGCGGCGCCCCGGTCGGAGGATCAGCCCAGCCGTGCCGACAAGGCGCCCCGGCGCCGGCTCAGCGTCGACGAGCGGCGGGAGCAGTTGATCGCGGTGGCGCTGGAGCTGTTCAGCCGGCGCCCGCCCGAGGAGGTGTCGATCGACGACATCGCCGCGGCGGCCGGCGCCTCCCGGCCCCTGGTGTACCACTACTTCCCCGGCAAGCAGGCGATCTACGAGGAGTCGCTGCGCCGCGCCGGGCAGGAGCTCACCGCCCGCTTCGAGGAGCCCGCCGACGGGCCGCTGTCCGAGCGGCTGCTGCGGGTCATGGGCCGCTACCTGGACTTCGTGGACAGCCACGGCCCCGGCTTCGCCGCCCTGCTGCGCGGCGGCTCGGTCGCCGCCAGCCCGGGCACCAACGCGGTGATCGACGAGGTGCGGCGGGCCGCGCAGGAGCAGATCCTGCTGCACCTGGCGCTGCCGAAGGCGAGCCCCGGGGTGCGCCGCACCGTCCGCGCCTGGATCGCCAACGCGGAGATCAGCTCCCTCGACTGGCTGGGCGAACGGGCCGTCCCCCGCGAGGAGTTGCAGCTCCAGCTGGTGCAGGAGCTGGTCGCGGCGCTGGCCGTCACCGCCTCCCGCGAACCCGCACTCGCCGTGGAGTTCGCCGCCTTCTTCGCCGAGGAGCGCCCGGACGGCCCGTGCGCCGGACTCGTCCGCGACCTCGCCGGCCTGCTCGCGGTCGACGGCATCGCCGACGCCCTCGGGCACCTGGCATCGGGGGCCTGACCGCACACCGCGGGCCGGCCGCAACAGGGCGGGGACGGACGGCCGGTGGGCCTCGGGGGGTCACCCCGACGTCGGCCCGGTCTGATAGAAAGTGGACAGATTTTCCACCGGGAACGAGGGGGGCTCGGCGCATGACTTTGGACGGCTTCGCCGGCGCGGAGCGGATCGCCGCGACACTGGACGTACTGGCCGAGGCGCTGTTGGACGAACGGGCCACCCACTACGCCGCTGGGTCGCTGACGGCCTTCCGGCGCGACGACCACCCGTCCGCCGACGCCCTGTTCGGCCTGCGGATCGCCCCGGGCGGGCCCGGCGTGCTGACGGTCCGTGGGCTCGGCACGGTGGTCGAGGGCGGCACGGCCCGCGGCACCGCGTCCGC
>NZ_JBEYFP010000057.1:0-21221 GCF_040634455.1 Kitasatospora sp. NPDC007106 | reverse complement strand
GGCGGGGCGGCGCCGGCGGCCACCGCCCCGCCGCCCGCACCGGACGTCACGGAGCTGCCCGACCTGACCTGTCCGGCCCGGCTGCGGAGCGGGGCGTCCGGCACCGCCCCGATCGGGGACACCGGGCCGGACGAAACGGCCGAGCGGGCCTGGAGGTTCGCCCTGCGGGAGGACCGCTTCCACATCGCCGGGGTCTGCGTGGACCGCGGCGTCGGGCAGGTGCTGGTCTTCCGGGTGCCGGGCAGCGACCTGGACGCCCGGCTCTCGGCGGCTCTCGGCGGCGCAGCGGCCGACCTGCGCTTCCGCGACGCGCCCCACTCGCAGTTCGACCTGGGCCGGGTGTGCACCGAGGTGATGAGGGACACCGGGTACTGGCGGGAGCGCGGGGTGGAGATCACCGGCGTGGGCAAGCTGGTGGACGGCACCGGGATCGCCGTCGGCACGCCGCAGGCGGACACCGCCCGGGCCGACCTCGTGGCGCGCTACCGGCCGTACGCGGTGGAGGTGGTGGAGCAGCCGTCGGCGACGGGGTGACGCGCCGAGGGGCGGCCCCGCGGTGTGCGGGACCGCCCCTCGGGCCGGGCGGGTGCCGGGTCAGCCGGTGTTGCGCAGACCGGCGGCGACGCCGTTGACGGTCAGCAGCAGGGCGCGGGCCCGCAGCGGGTCCTCGCTCAGCCCCTTGGCGGCCTCGTCGCGCTGCCGGCGCAGCAGCGCCACCTGGAGGTACGAGATCGGGTCGAGGTAGGCGTCGCGGACGGCGAAGGTCTGCTTCAGCACCGGGTTGTGGTCGAGCAGTTCGGTCTCGCCGGTGAGCCGGAGCACCTCGCGCAGGGTGCGCTCGTGCTCGGCGGTGATCTGGTCGAAGATGTGGTGCAGGTCGGCGGGCACCAGCTGCTCGACGTAGTGGCGGGCGATCCGCAGATCGGTCTTGGCCAGCGTCATGGCGACGTTGGACAGGAAGTTGCGGAAGAAGTGCCACTGGCCGTACATCTCGTCCAGCACGTCGCCGAGACCGGCCTCGCGGGCGGCGGCGAGGCCCGCGCCGACGCCGTACCAGCCGGGGACGATCTGCCGGGACTGCGTCCAGCCGAAGACCCACGGGATGGCCCGCAGGCCGTCCAGCCCGGCGCCGGAGTCGGGGCGGCGGGACGGGCGGGAGCCCAGGTGCAGCGAGGCGAGCTGGTCGACCGGGGTGGCCGCGAAGAAGTACTTCGGCAGGTCCTCCTGCTCGACCAGGCCGCGGTAGGCGGTGTGTGCGGCCTCGGAGACCTGGTCCATCGCGGCGTCCCAGCGGGCCAGCTCCTCCGGGGCCTGCCGCGGCGCGGTGTGCAGCGCCGAGGCGGCGAGCGTCGCGGAGACGGTGAGTTCGAGGTTCTCCCGGGCCAGCGACGGCAGCAGGTACTTGTCGGAGATGACCTCGCCCTGCTCGGTCACCTTGATCTCGCCCTCCAGGGTGCCCCAGGGCTGGGCGAGGATCGCCTCGTGCGAGGGGCCGCCGCCGCGGCCGACGGTGCCGCCGCGGCCGTGGAAGAGCCGCAGCCGGATGCCGTAGCGGTGGGCGACGTCGCGCAGCCGGCGCTGGGCGCGGTGGATCTCCCACTGCGAGGTGGTGATGCCGCCGAACTTGGAGGAGTCCGAGTAGCCGAGCATGACCTCCTGGATGTCGCCGCGCAGCGACACCAGCAGGCGGTACGACGGGTCGGAGAGCATCTCGTCGAGGATCCGGTCGGCCTGCTGCAGCTCGTCGGTGGTCTCCAGCAGCGGCACGATGCCGATCTTGGCGATGCCGGCGTGCAGGTCGATCAGACCGGCCTCGCGGGCCAGTACCGCCGCCGCGAACACGTCGTCCGCGCCCTGGCACATCGAGATGATGTACGACTCGACGATCTCGTCGCCGAACCGCTCGAAGCCCTCGCGGATCGTGCTGAACACGCCGAGGGTCTTCGCGCCGGCCGCGTCCAGCGGGGCCGGGACGGGCGCGAGCGGACGGCGCGAGCGCAGCTCCTTGGCGAGCAGCCGCTGCCGGTACTCGCGCGGCATGTCCGCGTAGCGCCAGGCCTCCTCGCCGAGCCGGTCGAAGAGCTGGCCGAGCGCGTGGTGGTGGGCCTCGGCGTGCTCGCGGACGTCCATGGTCGCGAGCTGCAGGCCGAACGCCTCGACGGTGCGGATCGCGCGGGCCAGGCGGCCGTCGGCGATCAGCCCGCCGCGGTGGGCGCGCAGCGAGTCCTGGATCAGGCGCAGGTCGGCGACCAGCTCGCGGGTGCCGACGTAGTCGCGGCCCTCGACGTGCGGGGTGCCCGCGGCCAGCCGGTCCCGGGTGTTCTCCAGCTTGAGGCGGACGCAGGTGGCCTTGAGCCGGTACGGCTCCTCGGCGTTCATCCGCTTGTAGCGGGGGCTGAGCTCCGGCAGCGCCTTGAGGTCGGCGTCCAGCGAGGCCAGCAGCTCCTCGCTCGCCCCGGCGAGGCGCACCGAGGTGGAGAGCGAGTTGCGCAAGTCGTCGACGGTGGCGAGGGCGTCCTTGATGCCGTACTCGTGCTGCAGGTTGAGGACGTCCCAGGTGACCTGCGGGGTCACGTTGGGGTTGCCGTCGCGGTCGCCGCCGATCCAGGTGCCGAAGGTCAGCGGGCGCACCCCGTCGGGCAGCGCCAGGCCGACCCGGGCGAGCTCCTCGTGCAGCTCCTCCAGGACGGCGGGGACGGCCTCGCGGTACAGCTCGTCCAGGTAGTAGACGGCGTTGCGGGCCTCGTCCGTCGGCTCGGGGCGGGCGATCCGCAGCTCGTCGGTCTGCCACAGCAGGTCGATGACCTCGGCGAGCCGGCGGTCGGCCTGGCGCTTCGCCGAGGAGTGCCGCACGGGGTCGGCCTCGGACAGGCCCGAGGCGAGGTGCTCGCGGTGGATGCGCTCCAGCAGCTCGCCGATCCGGCGCAGCTTGTTGAGCACGCTGCGGCGGGCGGCCTCCGTCGGGTGCGCGGTGAACACCGGCCGGACGGCCAGGTGGGCCAGGGTGTCCTGGAGGTGCTTCGGGTCCGCCTCGGCGAGCTGGTCCGCGGTCTGCGCGAGCAGCGAGCCCTCGCGGGCCCGGCGGGTGGCGAACTCGCGGCCGCGGTGCACCTGCTCGGTGACGTTGGCGAGGTGGAAGTAGGTGGAGAAGGCACGGACGAGCTTGCCCGCGGTCTCCAGGTCGATGCCGGCGAGCAGCTCGGCGGTGGCCTCGCCGTCGGTGCGGCTGAGCAGGCGGACCTGCTCCACCAGGCCGAGCAGCTCGGGGCCCTCCTGCCGGACCAGCGTCTCGCCGAGCAGGTCGCCGAGGCGGCGGATGTCCGCGCGCAGGGCGGCGTTGTCGGCGTCGGGGCCGGCGGTCGCGGACGAGGCGTCCGACGAGGCGGGGACCGGAGCGGTCACGGCTGTCTCCCTGTGGTGGTGGGGGGTTCGGCAACGGCTCTCATCACCTTTGTAACGGTGATGCGTGCGGACCGCGCTGTCCGACCCGCACAGCATAGGTGGCACCGGGTGCCGCGTCCGAGATTGGCCGGATGGCGGACAGGGTGCCGCTCGCGCCGGGTCCCGCAGAACTCGCTGGGGAGGGCCCGAGGGACGGCCTTACGCTGTCCCCCATGAGCAAGTCGCCGGAGGGGGGCGGGCCGGTCCACACCCTGGGGTGGTGGCCCCGGCGCCGCAGTGCGCTGCTGGACGTGGGGCTGGCCGGACTGGCCGGACTGGAGTGCGCCGCGGGGGCGTACGGCATGGTGGGGGACCGGCTGCACCTCGGTGCGCCGGCCGCGGTCGTGTCGGCGGTGCTGGGGGCACTGGCCGGGGCGACGCTGGTCGTGCGGCGGCGCTGGCCGGCCGTACCCGTCCTGGTCGGGCTGGTCTTCGTGCCCGGTCTGTTCGGCATGGTGCTGCTGGTCGTCTCGCTCTACACGCTGGCCGCCACCTGGGAGTGGCCCTCGCGCCGCCGCCGGGTCGTCGCGCTCTCCGCGATCGCCCTCGCCGAGACCTTCGGCATGGCCCTCGTCTACATGCTCGCCCCCACCCAGGTGCCCGCCGAGGAGACCCCGCCGACCTGGGTGTTCGTCCTGCTGGCCGCCCTCGTCTCGGTCGGCCTGACCGTGCCGCCGGTGGTCACCGGCCTCTACGTCGGCGCCCGCCGCCGACTCGTCGAATCGCTCACGGACCGGGCGCTCGGCCTGGAGGCCGAACTCGACCTGCTCGCCGAACAGGCCAGCGAACGGGCCCGGCGGGCCCGGCTGGAGGAGCGCACCCGGATCGCCCGCGAGATGCACGACGTGGTCGCCCACCGGGTCAGCCTGATGGTGGTGCACGCCGGAGCACTGGAGCGGATCATCACCAAGGACCCGGAGAAGGCGCAGGCCAGCGCCAAACTGATGGGAGAGGTCGGCCGGCAGGCCCTGGACGAGCTGCGGGAGATCCTCGGCGTGCTGCGGATGGCCGAGCCGGCCGCGGCCGCCGCCGAGAGCACGGGCGGCCTCACCGAGGTCACCGGACTCGTCGAACAGTCCCGGGCCGCCGGGATGGCGGTCTCGCTGACCGTCAGCGGCGAGCGCCGCCCCTACCGCGGGGACGCCGAACAGACCGCCTACCGGGTCGTCCAGGAAGGGCTGACCAACGCCCACAAACACGCCGGCGGGGCCCGGGTGTCCGTCCTGCTGGCCTTCGTGCCGAACGGGGTGAGGGTGGCCGTGGTCAACGACTGCCCGGGCGGCGCCGAGCCCGTCCGCCTGCCGAGCGGCGGCAACGGGCTGGTCGGCATGCGCGAACGGGTCGTCTCCCTCGGCGGCAGCTTCGACGCCGGCCCGGAGCCGGACGGGGGCTTCCGCGTCGAGGCGGTGCTGCCCTCCCGGCTGGCGGTGCCCTCGGAACGGCTGGCTTAGCGGCCCCTCAGGGGCGCGGGGAACCGCGCAGTCCGGGTGCGGGTCGCCCGGTGAACTCCGGTCGGCCGTGGCCGTCGGGCCGCCCGCTCCCTGATTGCGCCGCTCCCCGCGCCCCTCGTGGTTCGCCCTCCGGGGGTGCTTTCAGCAGGCGGTCGGCGAGTCTCGGGCCGACCAGCGGGGTGAAGAGGCGGACGGCCGGCGGGAGGGCGAGGACCACCGCGAGGGTCAGGGCGAAGGTGCCGAACAGGGGCAGCGCCGTCCAGGCGTGGTGCAGGACCCGGGCGTGGTAGACGCCGGAGGCCTGGACGAGCTTCAGCGGCAGCCCGTGCAGCAGGTAGACGTGGAGCGAGGCCGCGCCCAGCGCCGTCCAGCGGGTCCGGCCCTCCGGCAGCAGGGCCAGGAACGCCGCCCCGGCGACCAGGGACAGCAGTCCGAGCGAGGCCCTGACGGCCAGCCACACCGGGTACGGGACGTGCAACTGGGCGGCGCTGCCGGTGTACTCCACCCAGCCCGGGTTCAGCAGCTCGGGGGCGGCGAGCCACAGCACCGCGAAGACCGCGGCCAGCACCGCCGGGGCCCAGCGCCGGACGGCCGGCCGCCGCAGCAGGGCGACGTGGTGCGGGCGCAGCACCAGCCCGAGCACGAACCACGGCAGGAAGGCGAGGGTGCGGCTGAGCGCGAGCTCCTCCGGCAGCGCCCGGGCGGCGCCCGAGGCGGCCGCGACCAGCACGGCCACCGCCAGCGGATGCCGCAGCGCCGTCCACAGCGGCACGGTCAGCCGCCAGACGAACAGCGAGAGCAGGAACCAGGTCAGCCAGCGCGGCTCCAGCAGCGAGAACGGTGCGAACCGGCCCTCCAGCGCCATGCCGACCAGGTTGTACAGCACCTGGAAGACCAGGTACGGCACGGCGACGCCGGTCACCAGGCGGCGGCCGTCCACCGCCGGACGGCCCGGCCGGGGCTGCGCGAACCGGCCGCACAGCGTCACGAACACCGGCATCGCGAAGGCCGCGACGGTCAGCACCGCGGCGGCGACCGTCCGGTCGGCGCCGGCCAGCGGCATCCAGGTGTGCGCGCACACCACCAGCGCGACCGCCGCGAACTTGGCGTTGTCGAAGAGCGGCTGCCGCCCGGGGGCCTCTGCGGTGTCGGGGTCGGCGCCGGTGTCGGGGTCGGGGGTCTCGGTGCGGTCCGCGGCGGCGGTGGGGGCGCTCATCGCGATTCCTCCCGGTCTTCTCCTCGGAATTGCCACACAGTGTGGACCCGGGGCGGGCGGGACGGGAGGGGTTCGGGCGAAAGCGGCGCGCCCGCGCACGAAGGGTGACGGACGGGAGCGCACCGGCCGACGATCCGTCAGCCGGTGCGGGGGAAACGGGCGGTGCCGGAGCGTCAGGCGCGCAGCCGCTCCGGGGGGAGCCCCATGACCAGGGTGGCGAGCGCCTGGTCGACCGTGGCACCGAGGTACCACTCGCCGGTGTGGTCCAGACTGAAGACCCGGCCGAGTTCGTCGATCGCCAGGAGTGCCTGGCCGTACCGCTCCTCGCCGAGCGGGGCGAGGCGGGTGCCGAGCGCGCGGCCGAGGTCGGCCAGGGTGCGCGGCTGGTGCAGGCCGCAGCGCGGGTCGAGCAGGAAGGGGGTGCGGGCCAGTGCCCGGCCGGCGCCGTCCAGGTCGAAGGCCAGCCCGCCGAACTCGGCCCAGGCCTCCACGGCGGCGGGGAAGACGGAGTGCGGGGTGTCCAGGGGCCCGCCGTGCACGGCGAGCACGTCCGCCCAGGCCTCGGCCTGGCGGATCTCCCAGCGTCCGGGGTGCCAGCCGGCCTGCTTGAGGGCGGCGGCCACGTCGGCGGGGAAGCGCGGTTGGGTTCGTACGGCGGTCGCGTTCAGGGTCTGCTCCGTGGTTCGGGGACAGGGACGGCGCGCGTCAGCGGGTGGTGGGCCCGACGGCGACGCTCGCGACGTTCATGTGGTCCAGCAGGGCCGCGCAGGAGCGGCACGGCGGCGCGTGCGTGCCGTGCGCCGGGTCCCCCTCCTCGCGGATGCGCAGGGTGGTCAGCCGGGCGCCCCGCAACGCCTTGCGGGCGTCGTGCAGGCCCAGCGGCTTGCGCGAGGCGCGCTTGGACCGCGCCCCGTCCACCGTGGTGAGGTACTGGGAGAGCAGCACCGCCTCCGGGCACCGCCCGGTGAACCGCTCGCGGTGCTCGATCGGCAGGCCGGCGAGGAAGTCCCCGACCAGCGGGTGGAGCAGCGGAGCGAGGTCGGCCTTGTCGCCGGCCAGGGTGTGCACCTCGCCGTTCTTCAGCGAGAGCGCCGCCGCGACCGCGGGCAGCACGCTGTCCCGCACGTGCAGCAGTCGCGGTACGGCCGGGGCCGCCGGCTGCTCGGCGGTGCCGGCCTCCCGGTCGGCCGTCGGGCTCGCTGACATGGTTCTCCTCGATCGCGTTCCGCGCGGGTCTCCGGCCCCGGTCGGCAGTCTGCCGGGGTGCTGACGGTCGGTGGACGCCGACCTGCTCCCTCATTGTGGGCCTCAAGACTGTCAAACCCTTCGCAGCGCCGCGGACCCGGGGTGTACGGAGCGTTGCGAAGGCCGTCACGGCGCGCCGCGGGTTTGCGGATTCGGCCCCCGGGGGCGTACGGCGGCCGGTACCGTTCCAGCGGCGGGGCCACCTGGGCAGCACCGTGGGGCGCCGCCGGCCGCAGGGCCGGCGGTGGTGATCCGATCCGGGGGGCCGCACGGACGCGGGGTGCTCCGGGGCAGTGACGCTCCGGCACCGGACAAGGGGGGTCTTGTCGATGTCGACGCAGCACGGGCAGGGGCACGCGCCGGCGCAGGAGGCGCACGAAGCGCCCGGCGAGCACGTCCCCACGCCGGGTACGACCGGATCCGCGCCCGGGCGCCGGATCGGCCTCGCCGTGGTCGGCGCCGGGTACTGGGGACCCAACCTCGTCCGCAACGCCCAGCAGACACCCGCCCTGCGGCTGCACTGGCTGTGCGACCTGGACGAGGAACGCTCCCGCCGGGTGCTCGGCGAGTACAGCACCGTCCGCACCACCACCTCCTTCGACGAAGTCCTCGCCGACGACCGGGTCGAGGCCGTCGCCGTCGCCACCCCCGCCGCCGCCCACTACAAGCTGGTGCGCGCCGCCCTGGAGGCCGGCCGCCACGTGCTCGTCGAGAAGCCCATCACCACCACCGCCGACGAGGCCGCGGAATTGTGCGAACTCGCTGAAGAACGCGGACTGGTGCTGATGTGCGACCACACCTTCTGCTACACACCGGTGGTCCGCCGGATCCGCGAGCTCGTGCACGGCGGCGAGATCGGCGACGTCCAGTTCTTCGACTCGGTGCGGATCAACCTCGGCCTCGTCCAGCCCGACGTCGACGTGCTCTGGGACCTCGCCCCGCACGACCTGTCGATCCTCGACTTCGTGCTGCCGCCCGGCGTCGAACCGGTCGGCGTCAGCGCCCAGGGCGCCGACCCGATCGGGGCCGGCCGCGCCTGCGTCGCCTACCTCACCGTCCGACTCAGCAACGGCGCGCTCGCCCACTGCCACGTCAACTGGCTCTCGCCGACCAAGGTCCGCACCACCCTGATCGGCGGCTCCCGGCGCACCCTCGTCTGGGACGACCTCAACCCGCAGGCCCGGCTGGCGATCCACGACCGCGGCGTCGACCTCACCCCGCCCGACGAGCTCACCGACGCCATCCGGCACCGCGCCATGATCTCGTACCGGGTCGGCGACATGGTCGCCCCCGCCTTGGTCGAACAGGAGGCGCTGCGCAACGTGATGGCCGAGTTCGCCGCCGCCGTCACCGAGGGCCGGGCCCCGCTCACCGACGGCCGCTCCGGCCTGCGGGTGCTGCGCCTGCTGCACGCCGCCTCCCGCAGCCTCGAACTCGGCGGCGCCACCGTGCCCGTCGGCCCGGCCGCCGGCACCGACCCCGTCACCGCACTGCCGAGCCCCGCACCGTCGTCCACCGCACAGGAGAGGGCCGCCGCCCGATGAACGCAGTCCCCGTCCCCGGCTCCCGCTGCCTGGTCACCGGAGGCGCCGGCACCATCGGCTCCACCGTCGTCGACCAGCTGATCGAGGCCGGTGCCCGCGAGGTCGTCGTGCTCGACAACTTCGTCCGCGGCCGCACGGAGAACCTCGCCCGCGCCCTGGAGCTCGCCGCCCCCGGCCAACTGCGAGTCGTCGACGGCGACATCCGCGACCGCGCACTGCTGCGCGAACTCCTCGGCGACGACACCGACCTGCTCTTCCACCTCGCCGCGATCCGGATCACCCAGTGCGCCGCCGAACCCCGGCTCGCCCTGGAGATCATGGTCGACGGCACCTTCGACGTCGTCGAGGCCGCCGCCGAGAAGGGCGTCCGCAAGCTGATCGCCTCCTCCACCGCCTCCGTCTACGGCCTTGCCGACACCTTCCCGACGCCGGAGACCCAGCACCCCTACAACAACGACACCTTCTACGGCGCCGCCAAGGCGTTCAACGAGGGCATGCTGCGCAGCTTCCACGCCATGACCGGCCTGGACTACGTCGCGCTGCGCTACTTCAACGTGTACGGCCCCCGGATGGACGTCCACGGCCGGTACACCGAGGTGTTCATCCGCTGGATGGAGCGGATCGCCTCCGGCGAACCCCCGCTGATCTTCGGCGACGGCACCCAGACCATGGACTTCGTCTACACCGAGGACATCGCCCGGGCGAACCTGCTCGCCGCCGCGGCCCCCGTCACCGACCGGGTCTACAACATCGCCTCCGCGAGCGAGGTCTCGCTGCGCGGCCTCGCCGACGCGCTGCTCGCCGCGATGGACCGCAGCGACCTCGACGTCGAGCACGGCCCGGCCCGCGGCACCGCGGGCGGCGTGGTCCGCCGGCTCGCCGACATCTCCGCCGCCGAACGCGACCTCGGCTGGAAGCCCGACCTCGGCCTCGACGAGGGCCTGCGCCGGCTCGTCGCCTGGTGGCGCGCGCAGTGACCACGACCGACCCGCGAGCAGTTCGGAGCGCCCCCGTGTCCAGTACCCCCGCGGCCGTCATCCCCGTCATGGTGCCGTGGCTCGGCGAGGAGGAGGCCGAGGCCGCCGCCGAGGCCGTCCGCTCCGGGTGGGTCGCCCAGGGCCCGCGGGTCGCCGCCTTCGAGCGGGCCTTCGCCGAGCACCTCGGCGTCCCGCACGCGGTCGCCGTCTCCTCCTGCACCACCGCGCTGCACCTCGCCATGATCGGCGCGGGGGTCGGGCCCGGCGACGAGGTGGTGGTCCCCTCGCTCTCGTTCGTCGCCACCGCCAACGCCGTCACCTACGTCGGCGCCGTCCCGGTCTTCGCGGACGTCGACCCCGCCACAGGCAACCTCACCGCCGACACGGTCGCCGCCGTGCTCACCGACCGCACCAGGGCCGTGATCGCCGTCGACCAGGGCGGCGTCCCGGTCGACCTCGACGCGATCCGGGCCCTGGTCGAACCCCGCGGCGCCACCGTCGTCGAGGACGCCGCCTGCGGCGCCGGCTCCCTCTATCGCGGCCGCCCGGTCGGCGCCGCCGCCGAGATCGCCGCCTACTCCTTCCACCCGCGCAAGCTGCTCACCACCGGCGAGGGCGGCATGGTCACCTGCCAGGACGCCGACCTCGCCGCCCGGCTGCGCCGGCTGCGCGAGCACGGGATGAGCGTCTCCGCCGCCGACCGGCACAGCGCCTCCGGCGGCGCCGCCGTCGTCGAGACCTACGACGAGATCGGCTTCAACCACCGGATGACCGACATCCAGGCCGCCGTCGGCCTGGTCCAGCTGGGCAAGCTGCCCGCCATGGTCGCCCGGCGGCGCGAACTCGCCGAGCGCTACCGCAGCCTGCTCGGCCCGCTCGCCGCACGGCTGATCGCCGACCCCGCCCACGGCACCGGCAACTACCAGGCCTGCTGGCTGCTGCTGCCGGACACCGCCCCCGACCGCACCGAGGTGCTCGCCCGGCTCGCCGCCGCCGGAGTCTCCGCCCGGCGCGGCATCATGGCCGCCCACCTGGAGGCCCCGTACAAGGGCACCGCCCGGGTGCCGCTGCCCGCCACCGAGCTGATCACCCACCGCTCGCTGATCCTGCCGCTGTTCCACACCCTCACCGAGGAGCAGCAGGACCGCGTCGTCGCGGCCCTCCGGGAGGCCGTCGGGTGACCTCGATCAGGCACCTCGGGCACGCCGGCTTCGCGGTCGAGCACGCCGGCCTGCGGCTGCTGATCGACCCGTGGTTCCACCCCGCGTTCCTGGGCGCCTGGTTCCCGTACCCGGACAACCGGCCGCTGCTGCCCGAGGTGGTGGCCGGCCGCTGGGACTACCTCTACGTCTCGCACACCCACGAGGACCACCTCGACGAGCGGCTGCTCGACCGGCTCTCCCGGGACACCGCCGTCCTGGTGCCCCGTTACCGGACCCGGTCGCTGCAGCGCCGGCTCGCCGCACTCGGCTTCACCCGGCAGGTGCCGCTCGGCCACCGGGAGACCCACCGGCTCGGCCCGGACGCCACCGCCACCATGCTGCTGGACACCAGCCACAAGGAGGACAGCGGCCTGCTGCTGGACCTCGGCGGGCTGCGCTTCCTCGACCTCAACGACTGCAACCCGCCGCTGTCCGACCTGCCCGGCGGCGTCGACCTGCTGGCCGCCCAGTACTCCGGCGCCATGTGGTACCCCAACGCCTACGACTACCCGCCCGCGCGGATGGCCGCCAAGACCGCCGCCGTCCGCGCCGACCTGATGGACAGTCTGGTCCGCAAGGTCCGGCTCACCGGCGCCCGCCGCTACCTGCCCTCGGCCGGCCCGGCCTGCTTCCTCGACCCGGAGCTCGACCGGTTCAACGACCGCGAACGGACGATCTTCCCGCACTGGGAGGACGTCGCCGCCGACTTCGCCGCCGCCTGTCCCGGGGTCGAGGTCGTCCGGACGGCCCCCGGCGACACCGTCGGCGCGCTCCCCGGGCCCGATGGCCGGGAGGTGCCCCCGGCCCCGCCCGGCCGCTGGCTCACCGACCCGGCCGGGTACCTCGCCGACTACCGCGAACGCCGCCGCGAGGAGTGGCAGGCGTACCACCGCGGCGAGCCCGCGCCGCCCACCGCCGAGGAGGTCGACGCCCACTTCGACCGGCTCCGCCGGCTCAACCGCCCGCTGCTCGCCGACTACCGCGGCCGGCTCGCCCTGGAGGCCGGCGGCGAGGCCTGGCGGATCGCCCTCGGCGACCTCGCCGCCCGGGTCGACCTGGAGGACGAACCGGTCGACCCCGGCTACACCATCCGCGTCCCGCCGCGCGCCCTGCGCGCCGTCCTCGACGGCCGGGCCGGCTGGGAGGAGGCCCTGCTCTCCATGCGGCTCGCCCTGCACCGCGACCCGGACGTCTTCGACCTCACCCTGCTCTCGCTGCTGCGGTACGGCCACCAGCCCGCCCAGACCCGCCGGCTGGTGCACGAGCGCACCGCCTCCGACGAGACCGTCCGGCGCGACGGCCTGCGGCTGCAGCGCTGGTGCCCGCACGCCGGCGAGGACCTCGCCCACGCCGTGATCGCCGACGGCGTCGTCGAGTGCCCCCGCCACCACTGGCGGTGGGACGCCGCGACCGGCGCCTGCCTCTCCGGCGGCAGCCTCCCGCTGCGCGTGGAGCCCGAGCCCGCCGAGCCCGAAGCCGTGCCCGTGCCCGCACTGTCCACCGAACCCGCCGAGGGGCGAATCCCATGACCGACATCCCGCTCGTCGACCTGCACGCCGCCCACGCCGAGGTCGCCGAGGAGGTGCGCGCGGGCTTCGACGCCGTCCTGGCGGGCGGCGCCTACATCAAGGGCCCCGACGTGGCCGCCTTCGAGGCCGAGTACGCCGCCTTCTCCGGGGTGCGGCACGCGGTCGGCACCGCCAACGGCACCGACGCCCTCGAACTCGCCCTGCGCGCCCTCGACCTGCCGCCCGGCTCCGGCGCGGTGCTGCCCGCCAACACCTTCGTCGCCACCGCCGAGGCGGTCGTCCGGGCCGGGCTGCGGCCCGTCCTGGTCGACGTCGACCCCGAGCACCTGCTGATCGACCCGGCGGCCGTCGCCGACGCGCTGCCCGGCGCCGCGGTGCTGCTGCCCGTCCACCTCAACGGCCAGCTCGCCCCGATGGCGCCGCTGCTGGAGATCGCCGGCGAGCTGCCCGTGGTCGAGGACGGCGCACAGTCCCAGGGCGCCCGGCAGGACGGCCGGGTCTCCGGCTCCTGGGGCCGGATCGCCGCCACCAGCTTCTACCCCGGCAAGAACCTCGGCGCCTACGGCGACGCCGGCGCCGTGGTCACCGACGACGAGGGCCTCGCCGCCGCCGTCCGGCTGATCGGCGACCACGGCTCCGGCCGCAAGTACGTGCACGAGCGGTTCGGCTTCAACTCCCGGATGGACACCCTGCAGGCCGTCGTGCTGCGCGCCAAGCTGCGCCGGCTGCCCGCCTGGAACCAGGCCCGCCGGGCCGCCGCCGCCCGCTACGACGCGCTGCTCGCCGGCGTCGACGGCATCACCCTGCCGCGCACCCTGCCCGGCAACGAGCACGTCTGGCACCTGTACGCCGTCCGGGTGGCACGCGGCCGCGACGCCGTCCTCGCCGACCTGCAGGCCGCCGGGATCGGCGCCGGGGTGCACTACCCGGTGCCCGTCCACCTGCAGCCCGCCTTCCGCGGCCTCGGCCACGCCGAGGGGGCCTTCCCGGTCGCCGAGCGGGCCGCCGCCGAACTGCTCACCCTGCCGCTCTTCCCGCAGATCACCGAGGACCAGCAGAGCCGGGTGGCGGAGGTGCTGGCGAAGGCGGTGCGCCGCTGACGCGGTGCCGCCCGGAACGGGAGTGACGCCCCTGGTCTCCAGGGGTGTCCCTTCCCCTACGCTGGTGCCCGCAACAGTGCAGAGCCAGTGGGGGAGCCCTGATGACGACAGGTCGGCCCGGCGCCGCCGCCGCGCCCAACTCGGCGTACGCGGGCCAGGTGGTGCAGTTCCCGGACCCGATCCGGGCCGAGAAGCACCCGGCCGGTGTCCGCGTGGACGAGTACGGCTTCCCGGACTTCGGTCCGTACGCCGCCGCGGCCGCCGAGGTGGCCGACCCGCCGGAGGGCTTCGGCGTGGACGAGCTGCGGCTCACCGACTACGTGTCCGCCAACGCCGCGCTGTTCACCCAGGGCCACGAGCTGTGGGCCGACCTGACGACCGCCGTCGCCACCCCGCCCGGCTGGACCTGGCACCACGCCGTCGGCCGGGCCGCGCCCGGCTGGCGCCGGATGGAGCTCGTCCCCGTCGAGGTCAAGGCGCTGCTGCGGCACCACGGCGGCCTCGCCCGTTCCTCCGCCGACCACGCCCGCCGCGGCACCCGCCCGCTCCAGGAGCGCCGGCCGGTGCACTTCCCGCTGGCCATGGACGGCGGCGACCCGGTCGCGGTGTCCGAGGACCTGGTGCAGCGCGCCGAGCAGCGGCTCGGGCACCCGCTGCCCGGCGCCTACCGCAGCTTCCTGAAGATCGCCGGCGGCCGCGCCCCGGCCGGCGTCGCCCTGGACGCCGACTACGGAGTCCTCCTCGACCAGCCGTTCCTGACGCTGAGCGAGGAGTACGGCGTGCACGACCTGGTGTACGCCAACAAGTGCCTGCGCGACCACCTCACCAAGGACTACCTGGGCATCGCCTACGTCCAGGGCGGTCTGCTGGCGCTCAAGGTGCGGGGCGAACGGACCGGTTCGGTCTGGTTCTGCCCGTACGACGACGCGCGCGACGGCGGCGGCACGGAACCGCCGGAGGAGAGGGTGGCGCGGCTGCTGCTGCCCTGCGGGGAGAGCTTCGACGCGTTCCTGCTCCGGCTGGCGGGCAGTCCGCCGGAGCTGGAGACGGTCGCGGAGCTGATGGTGGACGGCGGGTTCGCCCGGGCCGTCCCGGTGAACTGAGCAACGGAGGGGTGAGCCGGGCGTGGTGACGTACGCGCAGGCGCAGGAGATCGCCGAGGACTGGATCAACGCCGGCGTGCCGCGCTCCCGGCAGCGCGAGGTACGGGTGCGGGAGTTCGACCTGGGCTTCGTCTGCTGGGCGGTGGAGGGGGCCGAGGGCGAGCCCCCGGAGGGCGGCGAGGTGCGGCTGGTGATCGCCCGGGACAGCGGGGCGAGCACCCTCTGGCCGCCGCTGCCGGTCAACGAGGTGGTCCGCCAGTTCGAGGAGACGTACGGCGGCCGGACGGAGCCCAACCCGGCCGGCGCCGCCCGGCCGGTGCCGGGCGCGGTCGAGGCGACCTCGTTCCTACTCAGCCCGCCGCAGTGGCTGCAGGAGGCCGGGGCGGCCGCGATCGCCGCCGAGAACGCGCGGCTGGGCGCGCCCACCGCCGAACCGCCCGCGGCACCCGCCGCCGCGGCGGCCGTGCCGGAGCCCGCCCCGGCGCCGCAGCCCGTCCCGGCGGCCCCGGCCGTGCAGACCATGCCGCCCGCCTCCGACCGGCCGGCCGGCGACGCGCCGACCATGCTGGCCCCGCCCTCGCAGCTGGACGGGCTGCGGGAGCGGTCCGCCGAGGCGGCGCCGCCCGGCTCGGAGGGCCTGACCGTGCCGATGCCCGTCCCGCCGCCGCCCGGCTCGGAGGGGCTCACCGTGCCCATGCCGGCCACCGCGGTGCCCGCCCCGCCGGCCGCCACCGTCGCGATGCCCGAGGGCTTCGGGTTCGACGTGCCGCCGACCGCGCCGCCGGTGCCGCCCGCCGTACCGCCGACCGCCCCGCCGCCGTTCCCGGGGTCGGGTACGCCCTCGGCCGGCACCCCGGTGCCCCCGGTCGCGGTCGAGCACGCGCCGACCGTGCTCGCCACGCCGGACCAGCTGCCGCCGGTCCCGCCCGGCCCCGGCACCGCCGGACCGGGCGCTCCCGGTCAGGGCGCCTCCGGCCCGGGCGTGGCGTACGCGCCGACCATGCTCGCCACCGACGGCCCGCCCGGACTGATGGGCCTGCCCGGCGCCCCCGGCACCCCGCCGGCCGGCGTCCAGCTCGGCCGCTCCGGCCCGTCCACCCCGCCGCCGCCCCCGCCGGGCGAGCTGCGCGGCGGTGCCGGTCCGGCCGGTGCGGGGACGGGCCGTTCCGCGCCGTCCGCCCCGCCGCCGCCCCCGCCCGCGGAGCTCCGCGGCGGTGCCGGTCCGGCCGGTGCGGGGACGGGCCGCTCGGCGCCGTCCACCCCGCCGCCGCCCGCCCCGGCCTCGCTCGCCCAGGGCGGCCAGGCCGCCCCCGCCCAGCCCGCACCGGCCGCGCCGGACGCCGCCGGGGTGGCGCACGCCGCCACCCAGCTGGCGCACGCCATCGACCTGCCCGGCGGCCCCGGCGCGTCCGGACCCGGTGCGCCCGCGCCCGGCCCCGCGATGCCCCCGCCGCCGGCCGGCATGGCCCCCGTCCCGGGACCGCCGCCGCCCGGCTACGGCTACCCCGGCGCCGGTCCGGTGGGTGCCCCGCCGGCCGTGCCCGCGCCGCCCGCCCCCGCGCCGCAGGCCGCCCCGGTGCCGCCGCCCGCCGCCGGGGTGCCGACCATCGGCCCCGGAACCCAGGCCGTGATCAGCTACCGCCGTCCGGACGGCTCCGAGCAGTCGTTGGTGATGGCCAGCGAGCCCGGCACCCCGCACCCGGAGTGGAAGGCGCTGCAGGAGATGCGCCGCCTCGGCGTGCCGCCGGACCAGGTGCTGGAGTTTCACACCGAGCTGGAGCTGTGCGACCTGCCCGGCGGCTACTGCGCCCGGATGGTGAAGTCCTCCTGGCCGAACGTGCGGATCACCCACACCGTCCCGTACGGTCGCGACCGGCAGGCCCGGCAGGCCGGCATGGCGATGCTGCTGGACCATCTGGACCAGCTGCACCAGCTGGCCGCCGCCCCGCAGCGGCCCCGGCCGGTGCAGGCGCCGCTGCCGCCGCCCGGTGCCGTCCCGCAGCTGCCGCCGATCCCCCCGCAGCAGCTCGGGGCGGAGCTCGGGCAGGCGTTCGGCGGTGCGGTGTTCCGCTTCGAGCAGCGTGCCGTCTCCCGGCAGGGCGTGCCCGAGGCGGTCGCCCAGACGCTGATGTGGGCCGGTCTGCCGCGCGAGTTCCCGCCGTTCTTCTGGGCGCAGGCCCAGGAGGGCCGGCCGATCCCGACGCTGGCCGAGCTGGCCGCCGAGCGCGGCCGCCCGGCCGGCCCGGACTTCGGCGGCTACCTGGTGCTCGGCAACGACTACGGACGGCAGCTGTGCGTCCAGTACGGCACCGCCGCGGTGGTCGCCGTCGACCTGGAGGGAACCGGTGAGCCGCCCCGCTTCGTCAACACCGGCGTGCCGGAGTTCGTCCGCAGCCTCGCCGTCCTCGGCCGGATGTGGCGGCTCCGGTACGGCCTGACGCCGGAGCAGGCCGGTCGCTGGACGACCGACCTGCAGGCCCAGCTGATGGCGGTCGACCCGGCGGCGCTGCACACCCCCGAGGGCTGGTGGGCGGTGCTCCTGGAGCAGCTCTGGGACGGTCTGATGTAGCAGCCCGGGGGCGGGCCGTACGGTCCCGCCCCCGGCCTCGCCTTGTTGGGCTTTCGACCGTATCTGCGCAAAATAGGTCAAGTGGGTGCCCCGTGGGACGCCCGCGAACAGATGCACACCCACAGCACAAGGGGAAGAGCCGATGAGCGACGCCGTCTCCCAGCACGGCTTCACGGTGGCCCGCCGCGGCTACGCCATGGAGCAGGTCGACGCGACCCTCCGGGCGCTGACCGCCGACCGCGACGAGGCCTGGGAGCGGCTCAGCGTGCTCGGGGCCGGTCTGCGGGAGATGGAGAAGCGCCTCGGCGAGATCCTCCGGGCCAAGGAGGACGCGCCCGAGCCCGACTACGGACGGCTCAGCGCCCAGGCCGGCGCGCTCATGCTGATCGCCGAGAACGAGGCCGCGGCCGTCCGTGACAACGCCGCCCGCGACGCCGAGCAGGCCCGGGCCGACGCCGAGCAGGCCGGCAGGGCCGCCGCCCGCGCGGCCGAGACGCACTCCGCGACCGTCCGCGGCGAGGCCGAGCAGGCCGCCCGGGCGACCGAGGACCGCAGCCGCGCCGAGGCCGAGTCGATCCTCGACCAGGCCGAGCAGGACGCCCGGACCACCCACGACACCGCCACCGCCGACGCCGCCCGCACCCGGGTCGCCGCCGCCGAGGCCGAGGAGCGCGCCGAGGACAAGCTCGCCGAGCTGCGGCGCCGCTCCGACGAGATGTTCGCCGAGGCGGAGGCCCGGGCCGACGCCGAGGAGGCCAAGATCACCTCCGGTGCGGAGCGCCGCCTGCGGGAGGCCGAGCAGCACCGCGAGGACATCCTCGCGGAGATCCGCGCCATCGAGGGCGCCGCCCAGAAGCGCGCCGAGGACCTGCTCGCCGCGGCCCGCCGCAAGGCCGACAACATCCGCTCCAACAGCGAGTCGGACCAGTCCGACTTCGCCGCGCGGCACGCCGAGATGCAGGAGCGCCTCGACACCGTCAAGCAGACCCTCGCGGAGCTGACCGGCGCCGCCCTCGGCAGCATCGAGCCCGGCAGCCGCCCGGCCGCCCTGGAGGCCGCGGCCAAGGAGGCGAACGAGCCCGAGCTGACCCTCGACCTGCTGCTGAAGAAGCCGCTGCCGGCCGCGGAGGCGCCTGCGGTCGAGGCCGAGCCGGCGACCGTCCCCGAGGAGGCCGCGGCCGAGGTGCGCACCGAGGCCGCCGAGCAGGCCGCCCCGGTGGAGAACGCCGCCGAGGAGCCCGGGGCCGAGCCGAAGATCGTCCCCAAGATCGTCATCGTGGACGACGGCATCGACCACGACACCCGCCCCAACCGGGTCACTCGCCGCGGCTGAGCGGCCGCCCTGGGCTCACAGCACCTCGACCGAAGCCCCCGCCAGCCGCCGCCGGCAGTCCAGCACGTACTGCGCGTGCTCGGTGATGCCCGCGTAGTCGAACTCGTCGTGGTCGGCGAGCAGCACCACCGCGTCGGCGGCGGCCAGCTCCTCCGGGGTGGCCTCGACCCGGCGGACGGTGGCCAGCGGGTCGCCCTCGTGGTCGGGGGAGGCGGTGCGCTGGCCGGGGACGGTGGGTTCGGCGACGTGGACGCCGGCCACCACGTGCGGGTCGGCGGCGCGGACCTCGGCGCCCATCCTGGTCAGCAGCTCGACCACCCGGGCGGCCGGGGTCTCCCGGGCGTCGCCGGTGTTCTTCTTGTAGGCGAGGCCGAGGACGAGGATCCGGGAGCCGTTGACCGAGCGGCGCCGCTCGTTGAGCGCCTCGGTGAGGCGCTGCACCACGTAGTCCGGCATGTGGCTGTTGACGTCGTTGGCCAGCTCCACGAAGCGGAAGGACCGGCCGAGGGTCCGCTCCACCCGCCAGGACAGGTAGGACGGGTCGATCGGCAGGCAGTGGCCGCCGACGCCCGGCCCCGGGGTGAACCGGAGGTAGCCGAAGGGCTTGGTGGAGGCCGCGTCGATGGCCTCCCACACGTCGATGCCGAGGTCGTGGGCGAACATCGCCAGCTCGTTGACCAGGGCGATGTTCACGTGCCGGAAGGTGTTCTCCAGCAGCTTGGTCAGCTCGGCCTCCTTGCAGGAGGAGACCGGCACGGTGCGCTCCACCAGCTGCCCGTAGAAGGCGTCGACCGCGGTCAGCCCCTCCGCCGTCGTGCCGGAGACGACCTTCGGGGTGTTCTCCAGCTTCCACCGCGGGTTGCCCGGGTCGATCCGCTCGGGGGAGTAGCCGAGGTGGAAGTCGTCACCGGCCCGCAGCCCGGAGCCCTCCTCCAGCAGCGGGGCCAGAAGCTCCTCGGTGGTGCCCGGGTAGGTGGTGGACTCCAGGACGACGGTCGCGCCGGGCCGCAGGTGGCGGGCGAGCAGCTGCGCCGAGGCCTCGATGTACGACAGGTCGGGGGCGCCGTCGCGCAGCGGGGTGGGCACGGTGATCACCGCGATGTCGAAGCCGGCCACGTCCGAGGGGTCGGCCGAGGGCAGGTAGGCGCCGCTGTCGAGGAGCGGCTGCAGCCGGCTGCCGGGGATGTCCTCGACGTAGGACTCGCCGACCGCGAGCCGCTTGATGCGCCGCTCGTCGACGTCGTACCCGACCACGGTGTGCCCGACCTCGGCGGCCCGGACGGCCAGCGGCAGTCCGACGTAGCCCTGCCCTGCGATGACCACGCGCATGACGAAGTACCCCCTCCATCGCGACGGTGCGCACACCCTCTGCGGGGCGGGCCCACACCTTCTTCACACGAGGGTACGGAGGGCGTGCCGGTGCGTGGGCGGCTTCGGGCAAACGCGTGCGTCCGGCACAACCGGGCCTTCCGGCCCAGCGGTTGACAGGGCGTGCCGACGGTCATGGGATGGACGTATGAACGAGCCGCCGCACGAGGCACTGGTGCTGCTCGCCCCCGTCGAGGGGGTGCTCGACCGCCTGCGGGAACTGGTGGCGGTGACCCAGCTGGGCTCGCAGCGGGTGGTCCTGGCCGTGGTCGGGGAGGGGCAGCGGGAGAAGGTCCTCGCACTGCCCGGAGTCCTCGGGGTCTACACCGACGCCGTGCCGGACACCGCCCGCCGGGTCTTCTCGCCGGGGGAGCAGCTGTTCGTCTCGGCCTGGGAGGCGCGGGCCCGGCCCAAGGAGCGGCCCGGCGACGGGCTGGCCTGGGACGACCCCGGCTTCCGGCCGCCGGACCGGCCGACGGGCGGGCCGTCCTGACGACCTCCGGCCGCTGACGACCTCCGGCCGCTGCTGACACCGGGCGGCCCCGACGACGGGCGGCCCGTCCTGGGACGGGCCGCCCGCGGGGCACGGTCACCGGCAGCGGCCGGTCACCCGGAGTGCCGGGTCACAGGAGGCGCCACGGGCCGTTCCAGTGGAAGGCGGGTCCGGAGTCGCGCCAGAAGAACTGCAGGGTGTCGCGGACGCGGGCGATGAGTTCGAGGTTGCCCGGGGATCCGAAGTTGCTCTGGATCATGGTGAGGGCGTCGACCTGGCCGAGGTCCTGGGCGAAGGTGAAGGGTGCGCTCCAGGGCATGGCGGGGTCGTCGTTGTTGCGCCACATGAAGCCGATGCCGCCGCCGGCCGCGGGGTAGACGAGTTCGAAGTTGCCCTGGTGGCCGAAGCGGCTCTGGATGAGGGCGGGGTTGCCGGCGGCGCCGGTGGCGATCTGGTAGGGGCCGTTCCAGTGGAAGGCGGGTCCGGAGTCGCGCCAGAAGAACTGCAGGGTGTCGCGGACGCGGGCGATGAGTTCGAGGTTGCCCGGGGACCCGTAGTTGCTCTGGATCATGGTGAGGGCGTCGACCTGGCCGAGGTCCTGGGCGAAGGTGAAGGGTGCGCTCCAGGGCATGGCGGGGTCGTCGTTGTTG
>NZ_JBEYFP010000056.1:0-21356 GCF_040634455.1 Kitasatospora sp. NPDC007106 | reverse complement strand
GGTGCGGCTACCGGCGGCGGACTCCGGCCGCGAGGTCGGCGGCGAGCGCCCGCACGGCGTCCAGCGCCGCGGCGGTGTCGCCGTCGGCGTCCAGGATGCGCTGGACGAAGGCCGAACCGACGATCACGCCGTCGGCGAAGCCCGCGACCTCGGCGGCCTGGTCGGCGGTGGAGACGCCGAGGCCGACGCAGACCGGCAGGTCGGTGGTGGCCCGGGTGCGGGCGACCAGGTCCTCGGCGAGGTTGCCGACCTGGGCCCGGGTACCGGTGACGCCCATGACCGCGGCGGCGTAGACGAAGCCGGAGCCGGCCGCGGTGACCTCGGCGAGGCGGGCGTCCTTGCTGCTGGGAGCGACCACGAACACGGTGTCCAGACCGTGTTCGCCCGCCGCCTTGCGCCACTCCTCGGACTCTTCGACCGGCAGGTCGGGCAGGATGCAGCCCGCTCCGCCGGCCGCCGCCAGGTCGGCGGCGAACCGGGCGACGCCGTAGCGGTCGACCGGGTTCCAGTAGGTCATGACCAGGACGGCCGCCTCCGGGTGGGCGGCCGCGACCTCGGCGACGGTGTGCAGCACGTCCTTGATCCGGACGCCGCCGCGCAGCGCGATGTCGTCGGCGGTCTGGATGGTCGGGCCGTCCAGCACCGGGTCGGAGTGCGGCAGGCCGATCTCGACGACGTCGCAGCCGCCCTCGATCAGGGCGTCGACCGCGGCGATGCCGCCGTCGACGGTCGGGAAGCCGGCCGGCAGGTAGCCGATCAGGGCGGCGCGGCCCTCCGCCTTGGCCGCGGCCAGGACGCTGCTGAGCTTGGATGCCATGGTCAGTTGCCCTCGCCGCTCTCGGTGGTCGCCTGGTCGTAGAGGCCGAAGTACTCGGCTGCGGTGTGCATGTCCTTGTCGCCGCGGCCGGAGAGGCTGACGAGGATCGTCGCCTCCGGGCCGAGCTCGCGGCCGAGCTCCAGGGCGCCGGCCAGCGCGTGGGCGCTCTCGATGGCCGGGATGATGCCCTCGGTGCGGGACAGCAGCCGCAGCGCCTGCATGGCGGCGTCGTCGGTGACCGGGCGGTACTCGGCGCGGCCGGTGTCCTTGAGCCAGGCGTGCTCGGGGCCGACGCCGGGGTAGTCCAGGCCGGCCGAGATGGAGTGCGACTCGATGGTCTGGCCGTCCTCGTCCTGCAGGACGTAGGTGCGCGAGCCGTGCAGCACGCCGGGGTCGCCCTTGGTGAGGGTGGCGGCGTGGCGCGGGGTGTCGGCGCCCTCGCCGGCCGCCTCGCAGCCGATCAGGCGGACGCCGGCGTCCGGGATGAACTCGTGGAAGATGCCCATCGCGTTGGAGCCGCCGCCGACGCAGGCGACGACCGCGTCGGGCAGCCGGCCGGTGCGCTCCAGGACCTGCTCGCGGGCCTCGACGCCGATCACCCGGTGGAAGTCGCGGACCATCATCGGGAAGGGGTGCGGGCCGGCGACGGTGCCGAACAGGTAGTGGGTGGAGTCGACGTTGGCGACCCAGTCGCGGAACGCCTCGTTGATGGCGTCCTTGAGGGTGCGGCTGCCGGACTTCACGGCGACGACCTCGGCGCCGAGCATCCGCATCCGGGCGACGTTCAGCGCCTGGCGCCGGGTGTCGACCTCGCCCATGTAGATGGTGCAGTCGAAGCCGAACAGCGCGCAGGCGGTGGCGGTGGCCACGCCGTGCTGGCCGGCGCCGGTCTCGGCGATGATCCGGGTCTTGCCCATCCGCCGGGTGAGCAGGGCCTGGCCCAGCACGTTGTTGATCTTGTGCGAGCCGGTGTGGTTCAGGTCCTCGCGCTTGAGCAGGATGCGCGCGCCGCCGGCCTCGGCGGAGAACCGCCGGACGTCGGTCAGCGGGCTGGGCCGGCCGGTGTAGTCCTTGAGCAGCGCGTCGAGCTCGGCGGCGAAGGCCGGGTCGGTCTTGGCCTTCTCGTACTCCTCGGCGACCTGCTCGACGGCGGCGACCAGCGCCTCCGGGATGAAACGGCCGCCGTAGGCGCCGAAGTAGCCGCGCGCGTCCGGGACGTGGGCGCCCGGCAGGTAGTCCTTCTCGGACATGGTGAAGCGTCCTTCTGGGTCGATGGGATGACAGGAGGAACGGCCGCTCAGCGGCCGTGCGTCCTGCGCCATCGACGGCCCGGCACCTGGCCGGGCTCGCAGCCGATCACGTAGCGCACCCGCCGCCCCAGCACCCGGCGTGCGGGCGCGCGGCAGCCGCGGGGGCGGCAACCGGGGGCGAGGCGGGAGGCGAGTTTCACGGCAGCGGTCAGCCCTTGTGGCGGAGGGCCGGGTGGGCGCCGGCGGCGACCAGGTCGGCCACCGCGGCCTTCGGGTCCCTGCCGGTCACCAGGGACTCGCCGACCAGCACCGCGTCGGCGCCGAGGTTGGCGTACTGGATGACGTCGAGCGGGCCGCGGACACCGGACTCGGCGACCTTGACGATCCCGGCCGGGATCGCGTCGACCACGTTGCCGAAGGTGTTGCGGTCCACCTCGAGGGTCTTGAGGTTGCGGGCGTTCACACCGATGATCTTCGCTCCGGCGTCCACCGCGCGGGCGATCTCCTCCTCGTCGTGCACCTCGACCAGCGGGGTGAGCCCGATCGACTCGGCCCGCTCGACGAGCGAGACCAGGGCCGGCTGGTCCAGGGCCGCGACGATCAGCAGCGCGAGGTCGGCGCCGTGCGCGCGGGCCTCCCACAGCTGGTACGCGGTGACGATGAAGTCCTTGCGGAGCACCGGGGTGTCGACCGCGGCACGGACCGCGTCGAGGTCCGCGAGGGAGCCGCCGAAGCGGCGCTGCTCGGTCAGCACGCTGATCGCGGCGGCGCCGCCGGCCGCGTAGTCCAGCGCCAGGGCGGCGGGATCGGCGATGGCCGCCAGTGCGCCCTTGGAGGGGCTGGAGCGCTTGACCTCGCAGATCACCCGGACGCCGTCGCCGCGCAGCGCGGCCACGCCGTCCTTGGCCACCGGCGCCTTGGCGGCGAGCTCCTTGAGCTCGTCCAGGGACACCTGGGCCTGTCGCTCGGCGAGGTCCTCACGGACCCCGTCGATGATCTCGTCGAGCACACTCACGCGAGCGCCCCCATGTCGTCTTATGGCTGGGTGCCGGGAGGTGCGGAGGACTCCGGACCCGCCCGGCCTGGCTGTGCGGTCAAAAACCTCGGGGGGCGTTTCGCACGAACCGGTGAGAATGGTGTGCAGACGCGCCCCCGTTGGCCCTTCGATGGTATCGGGCGCCGGGGGCGCAAGGCGCATCCGCCCGGCGCGCGTCTCGCGGAGCGGACCGCACGGCGGCGGGCGGGCGGCGCCGGACGGCGGGCGGGCCGGACGGCGCCGACAGCACGGGACGGCCAGGTCAGACCAGTGGCGGTGCCAGGCCGGCGCCCGCGGGCAGGTTGCGCAGCACGGTGAAGACCACCAGTGCCACGGCCAGCAGCACCGTCTGCGGAAGGGTGACGACGAACCTCGGCGGTGCGCCGCCGGTGACGGCGGACCACAGCCAGCGGAGCCAGAACACCGCGGCGGCCACGGCCAGCACCATGACCAGCAGGTTGTCGTGGCCGGCCGCGTTCAGGTCGCCGTGGGTCAGCGCGTGCACGCAGCGCAGGCCGCCGCAGCCCGGGCAGAACCAGCCGGTGGCCTGCAGCACCGGGCAGGTCGGGTAGTGGCCCGGCGCATTGGGGTCGACGGCGGCGACGTACGCGGTGGGCAGCCCGACGGCCACCAGCGCAGCCAGCGGGCGGGCCAGCCGGCGGCCGAGCGGCACGGGGAGGACGGGAGCGTTCACGCCGCCGATTCTCCTCCCCCGGCCGCCGCGGCCGGCGCAGGGCCGCGCGGCGACCGTGGCGTGCCGGACGTGCGCGCGCCCCCGGTCACGACGGGTGACCGGGGGCGCGGCGCTGCGGCGCAGGTGTGGCGCAGGTGTCAGGCGGCGCTGACCGGGGTGCGCTCCTCGGCGGCCGGGACGGCGGCGGGAGCGAAGTTGGTGCTGGGCTGCTTGCCCATGCCGGCCATCGACATCGCCTTGCCGACCACGCCGGCGGCCACCACGATCACCAGGCCGACCACGACGAGCAGCACGTTGGGGATGATCATGGCGACGCCGCTGACCGTGAAACCGATGAAAGCGATGGTCACGCCGGTCCAGGCGGCGGGAGTGTGGCCGTGCGCTGCTGCCGACATCTGCTGGTGCTCCTTGTTCTCCGGATCCCGGCCGGGCACCTCGGGGCGCTCGACGGGTTGACCCTTCCATTGTGCCGGGCCCTCACGCCCGTCCCCAAGGCGGGCCCCGGGTCAGTCGGTGGGATCTTCGCCACGGTCGAGGGCCTTCCACAGCTCCGCGGACCGGTCGGTGGGCCGCGGCCTGGCGGCCGCCTTCGCGGTCGGGGCCTCGTAGCGGGCGCCCATCGCCGGCCAGCCGCGGCCGGAGCGGACGGTCAGCAGCCCGGCGAGGGCCAGCAGCACACCGCCGGCGGCGGCCACCCAGGGCCAGAGGGTCCGGCTGATCTGCTCGGCCTGGGCGCCGGCCAGCGCGAGGCGCCCGGCGGCCTCGGCGTCCAGCCCGGCGGTGTCGGTGACGCCGATCACCGCACCGGCGACCACGCCGAGACCGGCCAGCACGGCGAGCACGCCGACCGCCGTCCGGGCGGCGCCGCGCACGGCGAAGACCGCGACGGCCGCGGCCAGCCCGGTCAGGGCGAGCCCGGTGGGCAGACCGGTCAGCCGGGAGCCGGTGGCGCTGACCGCCAGGCGGCCGCCCGCCGTCCCGGCGACCACGCCCTCGGCCCAGGTCCGGCCGACGGAGGTCAGGACGAGCAGGGCGCCGACCGCGGTCAGCAGCAGCATCAGGACGAGCGAGCGGCGGTCGGTCTTCGGTGCGGGAGAACTCACCCGACCAGTGTCGCCGACGGCCCGCACGGGCCGGACGCCCGGGTCCCGGTACGGGGGCTCAGGGGGCCGCTCGGACGGCCGGTTCGGGGGCGCGTGGGGACACGCCCTACGCCGGTTCGCGGGGGAAGCCGCCGGTGGCGACGACCAGTGTCCGCCCGGGCAGCTGCACGGGCAGGTCCTCGCCGAACGGCACCCGCTCGGCCAGGTGGTAGGCGCCGGCGGGCTGCGGGTCGGAGTGCACGGTGCAGACGCCCTCGGCCGGGTCGACCACCACGTACAGCGGGACGCCGTGCCCGGCGTACCGGCGCAGCCGTTCGACGAGGCCGCCGTGCGGGCCCGCCGCCGGGACGACCTCCAGCACCGCTTCGAGGTCCGGCCAGGCCCAGTGGCCGCGGCCGTCGGGCCGCGCGCCGTCGGCGACCACCACCAGGTCGGGGGCGCGGCCGGGGCGGGCGGCGGGGAGGTCCAGTGCCGCGTCGGGGACGGCGCGGCCGCGGCCCGCCAGCTGGTCCTCGACCTGCCGGGCGGCGTCGAGGACGATCGCCCGGCGGGCCGCACCGCGGGGGCTCACGACGGCCCTCCCGTCCGCGGCCCGGTCGGCGCGGACGCGGCGGGCACGGTCATGGCGGTGGCGGTCATGGCGGTGCCTCCCTCCGCGGGATCGACCACCTCACGATACCGGCGGTCGCAGGGTGTTGGCGGTGGCCACGGCGCGCAGCACGGCGGCCGCCTTGTTGCGGCACTCGGTGTCCTCGGAGTGCGGGTCGGAGTCCGCGACCACGCCGGCGCCGGCCTGCACGTAGGCGGTGCCGTCGCGGAGCACGGCGGTGCGGATCGCGATCGCGGTGTCCGAGTCGCCGGCGAAGTCCAGGTAGCCGACGCAGCCGCCGTACAGGCCGCGGCGGGTGGGCTCCAGCTCCTCGATGATCTGCATGGCGCGCGGCTTGGGGGCGCCGGAGAGGGTGCCGGCGGGGAAGCAGGCGGTGAGCACGTCGAAGGCCGTCCGTCCCTCGGCGACCCGGCCGGTGACGGTGGAGACGATGTGCATGACGTGGCTGTAGCGCTCGACCGACATGAAGTCGACGACCTCGACGCTGCCCGGCTCGCAGACCCGGCCGAGGTCGTTGCGGCCGAGGTCGACCAGCATCAGGTGTTCGGCGCGCTCCTTGGGGTCGGCGAGCAGCTCGGCGGCGAGCTCGGCGTCCTCGTGCGGGGTGGCGCCGCGGTGCCGGGTGCCGGCGATCGGGTGCACCATCGCCTCGCCGCCGCTGACCTTGACCAGTGCCTCCGGGCTGGAGCCGACCACGTCGAAGCCGCCCTCGGCGGTGCCGTCCGGCCCGGGGAAGCGGAAGAGGTACATGTAGGGGCTGGGGTTGGTGGTGCGCAGCACCCGGTACACGTCGAGCGCGGAGGCCGGGCAGGGCGCCTCGAAGCGCTGCGAGGGCACCACCTGGAAGGCCTCGCCGGCCCGGATCCGCTCCTTGATCGTCTCGACGGCCGCCCGGTACGGCGCGCCGCCGAACGGCGAGTGCGCCTCGGCGGCGGTCGGGGTGAAGGTGGCCAGGCCCGGGTCGACCGGCTTCAGGAGGTCGGCCTCCATGGCGTCGAGGCGGGCGACCGCGTCGGCGTACGCCTCGTCCACGCCGCTCGCCAGGTCGTTGTGGTTGACCGCGTTCGCGATCAGCAGCACGGTGCCGTCGACGTGGTCGAGGACGGCGAGGTCGGTGGCGAGCAGCAGGGTGAGCTCGGGGAGCTTCAGGTCGTCCGGGGTGAGGTTCGGCAGCTTCTCCAGCCGGCGGACGACGTCGTAGCCGAGGTAGCCGACCATGCCGCCGGTGAGCGGCGGCAGGCCGTCGTCGGTGTGCCGCGGGGTGTGCAGGGCGGCGAGGGCGGCGCGCAGCACCTCCAGCGGGTCGCCGGCGGTGGGGATGCCGACCGGCGGGGTGCCGTGCCAGCGGGCGTTGCCGTCCGGGCCGGCGGTGAGGGTGGCGGCGCTGCGGACGCCGACGAAGGAGTACCGGGACCAGCTCCGGCCCTGCTCGGCGGACTCCAGCAGGAAGGTGCCGGGCCGCTCGCCGGCGAGGCTGCGGTACAGCCCGATCGGGGTGAGGCCGTCCGCGAGGAGCCTGCGGGTGACGGGGATGACCCGGGTGTCGGCGGCGAGCTTGCGGAAGACCTCGAGATCCATGGGAGCGGGCACCGTTCGGAGGAGGAGGGGCGGGCTGCTGACTGGTCGTGCGGGCGCCGGGAACGCCGGGGGCCGGGAGGGGCTAGGCGACGGGCAGGACGTCGGCGTCGAAGCAGGTGCGGTCGCCCGTGTGGCAGGCGGCGCCGGTCTGGTCGACCTTCACCAGCAGGGTGTCGCCGTCGCAGTCCAGCGCGACGGAGACCACCCGCTGGACGTGGCCGGAGGTGTCGCCCTTCACCCAGTACTCGTTGCGGCTGCGGCTCCAGTAGGTGCAGCGGCCGGTCGTCAGGGTGCGGTGCAGCGCCTCGTCGTCCATCCAACCCAGCATCAGCACCTCGCCGGTGTCGTACTGCTGTGCGATGGCGGGGAGCAGGCCGTCGGCGGTGCGCTTGAGCCGGGCGGCGACGGCGGCGTCCAGGGCGGTGCTGCCGGGGGCTGCGGGAGTGGTGGACATGCGGACCATTCTCGCAGCTCCCGCCCGGCACGGTGATCGGTGTTCGGGGAGTGGTCAGGAGTCGTCGCCCTGCGGTCCCTCCGGGCGCCGGCCCGCGGGCGGTCAGCCGGCGCCGGGGCTCTCACAGCCCTCCGGCCAGACCACCCTGACGTCCAGGCCCGCCCGCTGCGCCTGCGCCACCACCCGGGCCGGTTCGCTGCCGGGACGGCCGTCCCAGACTGCGATCAGCTCGTCCACCATGCCGACCAGCGCCGGGCCGGTGTCCTCACCGGGTCCGCCGGCCCCGGCCGCGGCCAGCCGGTGCACGGCGTTCGCCGCGTTCAGCAGTCCGCGGCGGGTGTCGCGGCAGCCCTCCCCCGTGAAGGCGCCCGCCCTGGCCTCCGCCGCTGACAGCACCACCTCGATCCGTCCGCCGTGGTCGAGGACGGACTGCGCGAACCAGGTGTCCGGCCCGGGCCGCAGCCGGCCGACGCCGACCAGGTCGTAGGCGCCGTGCGCGGTGACGAGTTGCCAGAGTTCGCCCCGGACGAGCATCTCGGTCAGGTCCGAGAGGCGTTCGTGCCCGATGATTCCGACTCGCATGAGAAGTTGACCCCTTGTACGGGTCGTGCCGCCCCCAGCGTACCCATCGCCGCCGGGCCGGCCGCGACCGATGCCGGAGCAGCAGACGACGGGCCCGACACGGGCCGGGAACCGAGGACGGGATGATCGTGGCCTTCTCCGTCACGCCGCTGGGCGTGGGCGAGGACGTCGGCGAAGCGGTGGCCGCGGCCGTGAAGGTGGTCCGCGACAGCGGGCTGCCCAACCGGACGGACGCGATGTTCACCAGCATCGAGGGCGAGTGGGACGAGGTGATGCCGGTGGTCCGGGCGGCGATCGAGGCGGTGAAGGCCTACACCAACCGGGTCAGCACCGTGATCAAGATCGACGACCGGGTCGGGGTGAGCGGCGGACTGACCGCCAAGGTCGAGAGCGTGGAGCGGCACCTCGCGGCGCTGGAGGAAGGCGGCGGCGAGTAGCGGTGATCCGCTGACGGCCGGCCCGGTGGCGGGCCAGAATGGGCGGAGAGCCGAGGGGGGTCGGGGTGGAGCAGGGGCGCAGGCGGGCCGCCGTGGCGGTGGCCGCCGCAGTGGTGCTGGCGGTCGTGCTGGCGGTGGTGCTGTGGCCGGACGGCGGCCACCGGGCCGCCCCTCCCCCGCCCGCCCCGAGCAGCGCCCCGCCCAGCCCGTCGCCGAGCCCCGTGAAGAACCTGCCGTACCCGTGGTTCACCCCCGGGACGTGCTTCGACCACCCGCAGCTCAGCGAGGTGATCACGCGCGCCGAGGAGCGGCCCTGCGAGCAGCAGCACGACGGCGAGGCGATCGCCGACGTCCTGCTCCCCGAGGGGCTCACCAGCGACGTGCAGATCGGGCGGGCGATGCGGGAGCTGTGCGCGGCGCCGCTCGCCGAGCGGCAGCAGCGGCAGGGCGGCGGCGGGCCGTACTACGGCTTCCCGCTGGGGCCGTACCTGCAGTACTACAAGCAGGGCATGCGGGACGCGACCTGCACGATGACGATCAGCAACCGCCAGCACGGCCCCAAACTGACGGGCCATCTGCACTGACGGGGAGCGTCGACATCAGGGGCGCGTGGGGGCGCCTCCCGGCCGAAGGCCGGGGGGAACTGCGCGGTCCGGGGTGGCCCGAGCAGCGATTCGGGCCGGCCCGAACCACGGCCTCACCACCCCCCGGACCGCGCAGTTCCCCGCGCCCCTCGGGGGTGCTGCCCCCTGGGGTGCTGCCCCTGGGAGCCGGCCTCACATCCGGACGAGGCCGAGCTGGCGCATCATCGACATGTTGTCCCAGTTCCACCAGCCCTCACAGGCCATCCCGTCCCGGAAGCGGAAGACGGTCATGCCGGTCATCTCGACCCGCTTGTTGGTGGCGGGCAGGCCCATGAAGTCGCCCTTGTGCATGCCGCTGAAGCTCCACATGGTGGCGACCCGGTCGCCGTCGGCCATCTGGCTGTCGATGGTGAAGTTCATGTCGAAGGCTTCGAGGTAGCCGGCGCACTTCTCCCGGATGGCCTCGCGCCCCATCGCGTCCGTCTCGTCGGCGATGTCGTGGTCGTGGTAGTCCTCGGTGAGGAGTTCGTCGAAGACGCTGAGGTCGCCGGCGGACATTCGCTGCATCAGCTGTCGGACGGCGGCCTTGTTGAGCTGGTCGTCGCGGACGATGTCGAGGTCGGTGAAGGTGGGCGGCTCGTCGCAGAGCGCGACCATCTCGTGGAAGATCCGGTCGGTCTCGGGGAGTTTCGAGTTCCGCATCGCCTCCTCGTAGGACGGGAACTCGACGATCTCGACGACGTGCCGGGCGTCCGAGCGGTCGGCGCCGACCATCGAGTGGGTGGCCGTGCGGCGGCCGCGGGTCTGCTCGATCCAGCTGTCCATCAGCCGGTTCAGGTCGTCGACCTTGTCGGTCCTGCACTCGATGAGCTGGACGAACGTCATGATGCACCTCCGGGTGGCTCCGCCCCTTGGCCATAGATCGTCCGCCGACCGCCGCACCCTCGGATTTCTTACGATCCTCCGGGTCCGCCCCGCGGGCAAGGCGCGCCGGGGCCGCCGCCTAGGGTGGTGGGCATGACGAAGCATGCGCGGGGGGAACGGGAGCGGCTGGCGGACCTGCTGGCGGCGGCCGGGCCGCAGGCGCCGACGCTCTGTGCGGGGTGGACGACCGCGGACCTGGCGGCGCACCTGGTGCTCCGGGAGCGGCGGCCGGACGCGGCGGCGGGGATCAGGATCGGCCCGCTGGCGGGGTGGACGGAGCGGGTGCAGCGCGGCTACGCCCGGCGCCCGTACGAGGAGCTGGTCGGCCTGTTCCGGTCGGGCCCGCCGGCGCTGTCGCCGTTCGCGCTGCCGGGCGCGGACGAGGCGGCCAACGTGGTCGAGTACTTCGTGCACGCGGAGGACGTCCGGCGGGCGGGCGAGGGCTGGCGGCAGGAGGAGGTCGCGGCGCCGCTGGCGGACGCGCTGTGGCAGCGGCTGCCGATGCTGGCCCGGCTGGAGGCGGGGCGCAGGACCCCGGTGCGGCTGGTGCTGGAGCGGCCGGACGGGCGGAGCTGCACGGTGGCGCACCGGACGGGGCCGACGGTGCACCTGACCGGCGAGCCGGGCGAGCTGGTGCTCTTCGCGTTCGGGCGCGGGGCGCGCACCTCGCTGTCGGTGCGCGGGGCGGAGACCGCGGTGGCCGCACTGCGACGCGTGCTTCCGCTGCCGGGACCGCGCTGACCTGCGGCGACGTGGCCGGTTCGGTGAGCGTCGCGCGATTGTCAGTGGCGCCGGTCACACTGACTGGTGGCCGCGGCGAAGCGTCTCCGCGCCCGGCGGAGCGGCCCGGCCACCACCCTCGAAGGGGCGCACCACGATGCTCACCACGGAGTTCCGGACGGGCTCTCCCTGTTGGCTCGACCTCGGGAGCCCGGACATCCCCGCGACCGCCGCGTTCTACGGCACGGTCTTCGGCTGGACGTTCCAGTCGCTGGGCGAGGAGGCCGGCAACTACGGCTTCTTCCAGCAGGCGGGCAGGACGGTCGCGGCCGTCGGCCCGCTGACGGAGGAGGGCTCGTCCCCGGCGTGGACGCTGTACTTCCGCACGCCGGACGCGGACGCCACGGCGAAGGCGGCCGAGCAGCACGGCGGCACCGTCCGCGCCGAGCCGTTCGACGTGATGTCCGACGGGCGGATGGCGCAGCTGTCCGACCCGGCGGGTGTGCAGTTCGCGATCTGGCAGCCGGGCGAGACGCAGGGCCTGGACGCCGTCACCGAGGCCAACACCTTCTGCTGGGCTGAGCTGCACACCGCGGACCCGGCCGCGGCGACGGCGTTCTACCAGGCGCTGTTCGGCTGGCGCACGGAGACGGTGGAGATGCCGGGGATGGCGTACACGGTGTACTCCACGGCGGAGGGCGGCACCGAGCGGGAGACGTCGTTCGGCGGTGTCGCGCCGCTGCAGAGCCCCGACGAGCCGGTGCGCTGGGTGCCCTACTTCGAGGTCACCGAGGTGGACGCGGTGCTCGGCCGGGCGGAGCACGCGGGCGGCCGGGTGGTGATGCCGGGCATGGACGTGCCGGGCGTCGGTCGGCTGGGCTGGGCGACGGACCCGCACGGCGCGGTCTTCGCGATCATCAAGAGCGAGATGCCGTAGCACCGGGCCGGCGTCCTCCGGGGCCTGGTGCGCCGACGGCGGCGCGTCCGGCCCCGGAGGAAGGGTTCAGCGGACGGGGTGGCCGGACTCCCGCAGGGCGTCCTTGACCTGGCCGATGGTCAGGTCGCCGAAGTGGAAGACGGAGGCGGCGAGCACCGCGTCGGCGCCGGCGTCGACGGCCGGGGCGAAGTCGGCGAGCTTGCCGGCGCCGCCGGAGGCGATGACCGGGACGGCCACGTTCTTGCGGACGGCGCGGATCATCTCCAGGTCGTAGCCGTCCTTGGTGCCGTCGGCGTCCATCGAGTTGAGCAGGATCTCGCCGGCGCCCAACTCGGCGGCGCGGACGGCCCATTCGACGGCGTCGAGGCCGGTGCCGCGGCGGCCGCCGTGGGTGGTGACCTCGAACCCGGAGGGCGTCACGGTGCCTTCGGGGGCGCGCCGGGCGTCCACCGAGAGGACGAGCACCTGGCGGCCGAAGCGCTCGGCGATCTCGCGGATCAGCTCGGGGCGGGCGATCGCGGCGGTGTTGACGCCGACCTTGTCCGCGCCGGCCCGCAGCAGCTTGTCGACGTCGTCGGCGGTGCGGACGCCGCCGCCGACGGTGAGCGGGATGAAGACCTGCTCGGCGGTACGGCGCACCACGTCGTAGGTGGTCTCCCGGTCACCGGAGGAGGCCGTGATGTCCAGGAAGGTCAACTCGTCGGCGCCCTGGGCGTCATAGGCCTTGGCGAGTTCCACCGGGTCGCCGGCGTCGCGCAGGTTCTGGAAGTTGACGCCCTTGACGACCCGTCCGGCGTCGACGTCCAGACAGGGGATGACACGTACTGCGAGGCTCACTGCTTGCCTTCCAAGGAGGTTGCGAGTCCGGGACGGTGGGCCTCGACCTCGACCTCGACCATCATCCGGGAGTCGATCAGGCCCTGGACGACGACCATGGTCGCCACCGGGCGGATCGCGTCGAAGAGCTTCTTGTGCGCCCGGCCGACCTCGTCGCAGTCCCGGATGTGGGTGATGAACATCCGGGTGCGGACGACGTCGTCCACGGAGAGTCCGAACTCCGCGAGGGCCTTGAAGGCGACCTCGAACGCCGCGAGGGTCTGGGTGTACGGGTCGCCCTCGTGCTGGACCATTCCGCCCTCGAACGCGGTGGTGCCGGCCACGAGGACGGTGTCCCCGACCGCGACCGCCCGGGAGTAGCCGAACTGGTCCTCCCAGGGGGAGAATCCGGACACACGCTGCGGGCGTTTCGCGGCCGGGACCTCGGTCATCGGGACACCGCCTCCAGAGCCTCTTCGAGGGTGAACTTCTGCTCGTAGAGGGCCTTGCCCACAATCGCGCCCTCGACACCCTCGCCGGTGAGGGTGGCGATGGCGCGCAGGTCGTCCAGCGAGGAGACGCCGCCGGAGGCGACCACGGGCTTGTCGGTGGCGGCGCAGACGTTGCGCAGCAGCTCCAGGTTGGGGCCGGTGAGGGTGCCGTCGCGGTTGACGTCGGTGACGACGTAGCGGGCGCAGCCCTCGGAGTCGAGGCGGGCGAGGACCTCGTAGAGGTCGCCGCCGTCGCGGGTCCAGCCGCGGCCGCGCAGGGTGGTGCCGACGACGTCCAGGCCGACGGCGATCTTGTCGCCGTGCTCGGCGATGACCTTGGCGACCCACTCGGGGGCCTCCAGGGCGGCGGTGCCGAGGTTGACCCGGGTGCAGCCGGTGGCGAGGGCGGCGGCGAGCGACTCGTCGTCGCGGATGCCGCCGGACAGCTCGACCTTGATGTCGAGGCGGCCGGTGACCTCGGCGAGCAGGGCGCGGTTGCTGCCGGTGCCGAAGGCGGCGTCGAGGTCGACCAGGTGCAGCCACTCGGCGCCGGCGTTCTGCCAGGCCAGGGCGGCGGCGAGGGGCTCGCCGAAGGAGGTCTCGGTGCCGGAGGCGCCCTTGACCAGGCGGACGGCCTGGCCGTCGCGGACGTCGACGGCGGGGAGCAGTTCGAGGCGGCTCATGTGTTCGACCTTCGGCTTCAGAGGGTGGAGACCCAGTTGGTCAGCAGGGCGGCGCCGGCGTCGCCGGACTTCTCGGGGTGGAACTGGGTGGCCCAGAGCGGGCCGTTCTCCACGGCGGCGACGAAGGGGTGGCCGTGGGTGGCCCAGGTGACCAGCGGGGCGTGCAGCCGGGCGCTGTGGACCTCCAGTTCCCACCGGCGGACGCCGTAGGAGTGGACGAAGTAGAAGCGGGTGTCGTCGTCGAGGCCGGCGAACATCCGGCTGCCCTCCGGGGCGTCGACGGTGTTCCAGCCCATGTGCGGGACGATCGGGGCGTCCAGCGGTTCGACGGTGCCGGGCCACTCGTCGCAGCCCTCCGTCTCGACGCCGTGCTCGACGCCGCGGGCGAACAGGATCTGCATGCCGACGCAGATGCCGAGGACGGGGCGGCCGCCGGCCAGGCGGCGGCCGATGATCTGCTCGCCGCGGACGGCCTTGAGGCCGCGCATGCAGGCCTCGAAGGCACCGACGCCGGGGACGAGCAGCCCGTCGGCGTCCAGGGCGGTCTGGAAGTCCGAGGTGACGGTGACGTTCGCGCCGGTGCGCTCGACGGCGCGCTGGGCGGAGCGGAGGTTGCCGGAGCCGTAGTCGAGGACGACGACGTTCTTGGCCATGGGGGTGGGGATCCAGTCTCTCGAGGCCGGCTACAGGCGCATGGCGCCGGCGGCCAGGCACAGGACGGCGCCGATCGCGAGCACCGCGACGACGCCCTTGGGCAGCTTCTGCTTCCAGAACGAGATCACGCCGCCGGTCAGGAAGAGGCCGACGAAGATCAGTGCGATCGCGGACTTGCTCACAGTGCGCCCTTGGTCGAGGGGAGGATTCCGGCCGCGCGCGGGTCGCGCTCGGAGGCGTAGCGCAGCGCGCGGGCGAGCGCCTTGAACTGGCACTCGACGATGTGGTGGGCGTTGCGCCCGTACGGCACGTGGACGTGCAGCGCTATCTGCGCCTGCGCCACGAAGGACTCCAGGATGTGCCGGGTCATGGTGGTGTCGTAGGTGCCGATCATCGGCGCCATGGTCTCCGGCTCGGTGTGCACCAGGTACGGGCGGCCGGAGAGGTCGACGGTGACCTGGGCGAGCGACTCGTCCAGCGGGACGGTGCAGTTGCCGAAGCGGTAGATGCCCACCTTGTCGCCGAGCGCCTGCTTGAAGGCGGCGCCGAGCGCGAGGGCGGTGTCCTCGATGGTGTGGTGGGTGTCGATGTGCAGGTCGCCGTCGGTCTTGACCGTGAGGTCGAAGAGGCCGTGGCGGCCGAGCTGGTCGAGCATGTGGTCGTAGAACCCGACGCCCGTCGAGATCTCGGTCTTCCCGGTGCCGTCGAGGTCGATCTCGACGAGGACCGAAGTCTCCTTGGTGGTGCGTTCGACGCGGCCGATACGGGACATTCGGGGTTACAGCTCCTTGATCACAAGTCGGACGGCGTCCAGGAAGGCGTCGTTCTCGGCGGGGGTGCCGGCGGTGACCCGCAGCCACCCGGGGACGCCGTTGTCGCGGACGAGCACGCCGTGGTCGAGGATCGCCTGCCACACGGCGTGGGTGTCGGCGAAGCGGCCGAACTGGACGAAGTTGGCGTCGGAGTCGGTGACCTCCAGGCCGAGCCCGCGCAGGGCGTCGACCAGGCGGTCCCGTTCGGCCTTGAGCTGCGCGACGTAGCCCAGCAGGGTGTCGGTGTGCTCCAGGCAGGCCAGCGCGGTGGCCTGGGTGACGGCGGACAGGTGGTACGGCAGCCGGACGAGCTGGACGGCGTCGACCACGGCCGGGTCGGCGGCGAGGTAGCCGAGCCGCAGGCCCGCCGCGCCGAACGCCTTCGACATGGTGCGGGAGACCACCAGGTTCGGGCGGCCCTCGATCAGCGGCAGCAGCGACTCGCGGTGCGAGAACTCGACGTACGCCTCGTCGACGACCACCAGGCTCGGCCGGGCGGCCTGCGCGGCCTCGTACAGGGCGAGGACGGTGTCGGCGGCGACGGCGGTGCCGGTCGGGTTGTTCGGCGAGCAGATGAACACCACGTGCGGCCGGTGCTCGGCGATCGCGGCGCGGGCGGCGTCGAGGTCGATCGTGAAGTCCTCGTTGCGCGGACCGGAGATCCAGCCGGTGCCGGTGCCGCGGGAGATCAGCGCGTGCATCGAGTACGAGGGCTCGAAGCCGAGCGCGGTGCGGCCGGGGCCGCCGAAGGTCTGCAGCAGCTGCTGGAGGACCTCGTTGGAGCCGTTCGCCGCCCAGACCTGCTGCCGGGTGACGGCGTGGCCGGTGGTGCGGGTGAGGTAGCCGGCGAGGCCCTCGCGCAGCTCGACGGCGTCCCGGTCCGGGTAGCGGTTGAGGTGCCGGGCGGCCTCGGCGACCCGCTCGGCGATCCGGGCGACCAGCGGCTCGGGCAGCGGGTACGGGTTCTCGTTGGTGTTCAGCTGGACGGGTACGTCGAGCTGGGGGGCACCGTACGGGGACTGTCCGCGCAGTTCGTCGCGGATGGGGAGGTCGTCGATCCTCAAGAGTTCGGCACCGTCCAGTCGAAGCGGGCGCGGATGGCGTCGCCGTGGCCGGGCAGGTCCTCGGCCTCGGCCAGGTTGACCACGTGCGCGGCGACGTCGGCCAGCGCCTCGCGGGAGTAGTCCACGACGTGGATGCCACGCAGGAAGGACTGCACGGACAGGCCCGAGGAGTGGCAGGCGCAGCCGCCGGTGGGCAGCACGTGGTTGGAGCCGGCCGCGTAGTCGCCGAGCGAGACGGGCGCGTACGGGCCGATGAACACGGCGCCCGCGTTGCGGATCCGGCCAGCGACGGCGCGGGCGTCCCGGGTCTGGATCTCCAGGTGCTCCGCGGCGTAGGCGTTGACCACCTCCAGGCCCTGCTCCAGGTCGTCGACCAGGACGATGCCGGACTGCCGGCCGGCGAGCGCGGTGGTGACCCGCTCGCGGTGCTTGGTGTTGGCGACCTGGGTCTCCAGCTCGGCCTCGACCGCGGCGGCGAGCTCCGGCGAGTCGGTGACCAGCACGGAGGCGGCCATCGGGTCGTGCTCGGCCTGGCTGATCAGGTCGGCGGCGACGTCCCGCGGCGAGGCGGAGTCGTCGGCGAGGATCGCGATCTCGGTCGGCCCGGCCTCGGCGTCGATGCCGATCCGGCCCTTGAGCAGGCGCTTGGCGGCGGCGACGTAGATGTTGCCGGGGCCGGTGACCAGGTTGACCGGGCGGCACTCCTCGGTGCCGTAGGCGAACATGGCGACCGCCTGGGCGCCGCCGGCCGCGTAGACCTCGGTGACGCCGAGCAGGGCGCAGGCGGCCAGGATCGTCGGGTGGACGGACCCCCCGAACTCCTTCTGCGGCGGGGAGGAGACCGCGATGCCGGGCACGCCGGCCTCCTGCGCGGGCACCACGTTCATCACCACGGAGGACGGGTAGACCGCGAGGCCGCCCGGCACGTACAGGCCGACCCGGTCGACCGGCACCCAGCGCTCGGTGACCGAGCCGCCCGGAACCACCTCGGTGGTGTGGTCGGTGCGGCGCTGCTCGCGGTGGACGAGGCGGGCGCGGCGGATCGACTCCTCCAGTGCGGCGCGCACCTTCGGGTCGAGGCTCTCCAGGGCGGCGGTGATCCGCTCCTCGGGCACCCGGGTGGACTCCAGCTTCACGCCGTCGAAGCGCTCGGTGATCTCGATCAGCGCCGCGACCCCGCGATGGCGTACGTCCTCGCAGATCGGCCGCACCGTCTCCAGGGCGGCCTCGACGTCGAACTCGGCACGGGGCAGCAGGTCGCGCGGGTCCGAGACGGAGCCGCGCAGGTCGATTCGAGAGATCACAGGGCCCAGTGTAAGGAGTGGCCGGAAACGGCGGCCGCGCATTTCAGTCCGTGATACGAAGGCCGAGACGGCCGGAGATCACCAGGGGGGACGATGGCGGACGGGGCACCGGACGGCTGGACGGACACGGAGCAGCGCCTGTGGGACGCGTTCCGGCACGGCGAGGTGCTCGATCTGCGCGCCGGCAAGGCCGAGGACGACGACCCGGCGGGCTCCGGCGACTGGGGCGCGGAGCGGACCGTCCGCGCCGAGGTGCTCGCCCGGCTGCTGCTCTCCGGCCCCGCACCCGCACCCGGGCGGGTCGCGGCGCTGAAGCTCAACGGCGCGTACGTCGCCGGGCCGCTGTTACTCGCCGGCGCGTCCCTCACCCACTACATCGAGCTGCACGGCTGCCGCTTCGACACCCGGGTGCTGCTCTCCGAGGCCCGGGCCGGCACGATCCGGCTGATCGGCTGCCTGATACCGCGGCTGGACGCCTCCCGGCTCGCCGCCGACGGCGACGTGCACCTGGCGCGCTGCGTGGTGCCGCAGGGCATCCGGCTCACCGACGCCCGGATCGGCACCGACCTGCTGCTCAACCAGGCCGTCCTCGGCGCCGACCCGCACCACCGGGCGCTCTCCGCGGACGGGCTCACCGTCCACCAGGACCTGGAGGCCGAGCGGATCGAGGTGCACGGCGAGTTCGGCATCCGCACCGGCCGGATCGGCGGCCGGCTCTCGCTGCGCGGCGCCCAGCTGCGGATGCCCGTCCCCGGCCGCAACTGCCTGAACCTGGCCCGCACCAGCGTCGGCAACACGCTGTACCTGACCGGCTCGGCCGACAACCGCTGGACGACCTCGCCCAGCGAGTACGCCTACGGCTACGGGCCGCCGCACGAGCCCGGGGCCGCCGTCACCCCGTTCCGTGCCTGGGGCGGGGTACGGCTGGTCGACGCCCGCTTCGAGCAGGCCTGCCTGATCCACGAGGCCGAGTTCCACCTCTCCGAGGGGCAGGAGCTGTCGCTGCGCCGGATCCGGACGCCCGAGCTGCGATTCGCCTGCAAGAAGGCCCCCGACGGCACGGTGTCGCTCTCCCGGGCCCAGGTCGGCAACCTGGTCGACGCCCCGCGGTCCTGGCCCGGCGCCGGCCTGGTGCGGCTCACCGGCTTCACCTACGAGTCGCTGCGGCCCGCGGAGCCGTTCGGCGTCGCCGAGCGGATCGCCTGGCTGGAGAACTCGCTCGGCGAGTACCAGCCGGAGCCGTACGAACAGCTCGCCTCGGCGCTGCGCCGGGACGGCCGGGACGAGGACGCCCGCGAGGTGCTGTACGCCAAGCAGCGCCGCCGCCGCGCCGCCCTGCCGGTCCACGCACGGCTGTGGGGGCTGCTGCAGGACGTCACCGTCGGCTACGGCTACCGGCCCGGCCGGGCCGCGCTGTGGCTGCTGCTGGCCTGGCTGCTCGGCACCGCGTACTTCGCCGAGCACCCGCCGCAGCCGCTGAAGGCCGACGAGGTGCCCACCTGGGACGCCGCGCTGTACACGCTCGGCAGGCTGCTGCCGGTGGTCGACCTCGGGCAGGGCGGCTGGAACCCGGACCGGCAGGGCCAGTGGGTGGCCGCCGGCCTGGTGCTGACCGGCTGGATCCTGGCGACCACCGCCGTCACCGGCGCGACCCGGCTGCTGCAGCGCGGCTGAGGCCGGCTCTGCGGCAAAAGGGCGAGGTCGCCGGGGCCCGCGGCAACTACGCTGTGCGCCGTGACAGAACGGCTGCCGCTCTTCCCGCTCAACACGGTCCTCTACCCGGGCCTGGTGATGCCCCTGCACGTCTTCGAGGAGCGCTACCGCCGACTCGTCGCCGACCTGCAGGCACTACCCGAGGACGAACCGCGCCGCTTCGGCGTGGTCGCCATCAGGGACGGCCGCGAGGTCGCGCCCGTCCGCGAGACCGAGGGCCCGGCCGGGCCGCTCGACGGGCTCGGCACGGTCACCGGCGACCCGCGGGAGGCGCTGTACCGGGTCGGCTGCGTCGCGGACGTCACCTCCGTGCGGAGCCGCGCCGACGGCCGGTACGAGCTGCTGGTCACCGGCACCACCCGGTTCACCGTGGAGTCCGTCGACGCGAGCGGCCCCTACCTCGTCGCCGAGACCCGGCCGCTGGACGAGCCGTCCGGCCAGGGCTCCGGGGCGCTCGGCGCGGTGGTGGAGCGGGCCTTCCACGAGTACCGCAAGCGCCTCGCGGGCGCGAAGGAGGCCACCCTGGCCGGCGACATCGAGCTGCCGCTCGACCCGCAGGCGCTCTCCTACCTGGTCGCGGCGGCCACCGTGCTGCCCGCCCCCGTCAAGCAGGAGCTGCTGGCCTGCCCGGACACCGCCCAGCGGCTCACCGCCGAGCTGGAGCTGCTGCGCCGGGAGACCGCCCTGCTGGCCTGGCTGCCGTCGCTGCCCGCCGCGGACCTCACCCGCCAGGCCTTCAGCCCCAACTGACGCCGGCCGGCACCCCCGACCGCACCCGACCGCACCCCGAGAAGGGCCGCCGATGGCGAAGAAGACGAAGAAGGGCGGCCAGGGCACGCCCGCCACGGTCGCGCTGGAGGCCGCGGGCGTGGCGTACACCGTGCACGCCTACGACCACGACCCGGCCGCGGCGTCCTACGGCGGCGAGGCCGCCGAGGTGCTCGGCATCCCGGCCGGCCGGGTCTTCAAGACGCTGGTCGCCGACGTGGACGGCACGCTGACCGTGGGCATCGTCCCGGTCTCCGGGCAACTCGACCTGAAGGCGCTCGCCGCCGCGGTGGGCGGCAAGCGGGCGGCGATGGCCGACCCGGCGGCGGCCGAGCGCAGCAGCGGCTACGTGCTGGGCGGCATCTCTCCGCTCGGGCAGCGGCGGCCGCTGCGCACCGTGCTGGACGACAGCGCGCTCGGCCATCCCACGGTCTTCGTCTCGGCCGGCCGCCGTGGCCTGGAGGTCGAACTCGCCCCCGCCGACCTGGTCTCGCTGACCGGCGCCCGGACGGCACCGATCGGCCGCTGAACCCCCGGGGGTCAGCCGGCGTGCGGGTGCTCCGGGCCGCCCGCGGCGCGGCCCCCGTGGGCGTGACCGTCGGACGCGTGATCTGCCTCGGGGTGACCTGCCTCCGGGTGACCGGCCTCCGGGTGGGGCCAGGCCCAGTACGGCGGCGGGTCCTCCTCGCGCTTGCCGAAGGCGGCGGACAGCACCAGCAGCAGCACCATGGCCGTCATCGGCCAGACCAGCAGCGCGCCGTGCGCACCGAGCTCCAGCGGGGCGCTGAACCGGCCGCCGTCGCCGACCTGCCGGGCGTGCGCGACCAGGTCGGAGGCGGGACCGAGCTTCATGCCCAGCTGCCAGCCGATCACCGAACCGGCCAGGCCGCCGACCGCGAGGCCCGCCGCGACCGCGACACCGCCGCCCCGGCCGCGGGTGAACAGGAAGGCGGTCAGCGCGGTGACCAGGCCCGCGCCGAGGCCGAGCAGCGCGAAGACGCTGTCGGCACCGGCCCGCTGCTCGCCCTCCGGGTCCGCGTACAGCAGCTGGTCGCCCTTGACGACCAGGCCGACCCGGGGCGCCAGCCACAGCCAGAGCAGCCCGAGCACCACACCGAGCAGCGCGCCGCCGGCCGCGATCAGCACACCGATCCGCACCTCCGGCAGCAGGGCGCGCTTCGGCCGCTTCGGGCCGACCGGCGCCGGCGGCGGTGCGAACGGGTCGTGCGGGGCGTACGGGTCGGCGCCCGGGCCCGTCGGTGTGTTCGGTGCGGTCACCCGGTCATCGTTTCACGACCGGCCCCGGTCCGGTCGGGGCGGGCGGC
>NZ_JBEYFP010000055.1:0-21421 GCF_040634455.1 Kitasatospora sp. NPDC007106 | reverse complement strand
GCACTCCGGGCGGTACGGAAGGCCTCCTCGATGAAGCCGTTGCCCAGCACGTCCTGGAACACCGAGCTGCGGTGCCGGCCGCTGCCGCCGTCGGCAAACGCCTCGTTGACCACGTCCCAGGAGTAGATCTTCCCCTTGTAGTGGGACATCTCCTGGGTGATGTGATTGTTCATCACGCCGCGCAGGGTGTTGGCGTCCTTGATGGACTTCACCCAGCCGGGAAGCTGGGAGTGCCAGACCAGTGTGTGGCCGCGCATCTTCTGGCCGTGTGCGGCGGCGTGGTTGACGATCGAGTCGGCGGGGGCGAAGTTGAACGACCCGCGGGAGGGCTCGGTGGCGTCCCACTTCATCTCGTTCTCCGGGGTGACCATGGTGAATTCCCGGTCGAGAACGGTGGAGTACGTGGAGTCGCCGAGCCTGCCCGCGGAAACTGCCGTGCCGAAGTAGCGGCCGCTGACGGCCGCTGCGTCGGCGAGGGTGGTCGGCGTGCCGGCGTTCGGCGTGAACGCGGCCTGGGCGACCAACGGTACGGCTGCACCCACGGCGGCGAGCGCCGCGGCGGCGGCGATCAGGCGGCGCGTCGGCGGCCGGCGGCGATGAGAGCGGTTCTGATCTGGCAACAACTTTTCCCTCTGGCGCAGTGGGCCTCGGTCTCGGCCACGGTTACCTGCCAGTTGCCGCCACGCACACAAAGGTTGCCGCGATCGGGAGGACTTTTTGTCGAGCCGCCAAGTTGCGCGCCGTCAGACACTGCGAGGCCGCGGGCCGTTCGGCCTGCGGCCCCGCTCAGGGGGTCGGGATCAGGAGGGGTCGCCGTACTGGAGACCGCGACCGTTGGTACCGATGTACACCCGGCCGTAGGTGTCGGGGTCACCGGTGACGATGCGCGAGCCGGCGAAGTTGCCCCACTGGTGCGCGTCGTCGTTGATCCGGACCCAGCTCGCGCCCTGGTCGGTGGAGCGGAAGACCCCGGCGACGCCCTTGACGGTACCGATCAGGTACAGCGCCTGGTACGAGGTGCCCGGTGCGGCCTTGCCGAAACCGACGGCGGAGGCGGACTCCACCGAGGACACCTTGGTGAAGCTGCGGCCGCCGTCGGTGGAGTGCAGCAAACCCGTACCGTCGCCGGCGAGCCACAGGTCGCCCGCGACACCGGGGACGGCGCTGAGCTTGCCACCCGGCAGGTTGCCGGAGCGGGCGGTGAAGTTCGCGCCGCCGTCGGTGCTGACGTAGAGCGTGCCGTTGCTCAGCGAGTAGAAGGTGTTGGCCGAGGACCGGTCGGCGACGACCACGGCATCGTTGCCGAGGCCGTTGGCCCTCGACCAGCTCGCGCCCCGGTCGGTGGAGCGGTACGGGGCCTGGCCGGCCTCGGCCCAGACGAAGCTGGAGCCGTCCGCCGCGATCGCGATGTGGCCGCTGTCCGCGCTGGGCACCGGCTCGCCCTTGAAGCCGTTCCAGGTGTGGCCGCCGTCGGTGGAGAGGGCGCCGTCCTGCGCACCGCCCCGGCCGACCCGGACCACCAGCGAGGGGTTGGACTGGGCGTAGTCGACGGAGGTGCTGTTGTAGATCGTCGGGTTGGTCAGCCGCCCGGTGGGCTCCTTCGTCAGGTCGTCGTACACGAAGCCGCCCTGGTCGCCCAGCGAGGTGATGAGGGCGGCGGCGCCAGGCGGGGAGACCGCGTCGTAATACGCCGTCTCCTCCAGCCCGCGGGCTCCGATGAACCAGTGGCTGGTGCCGCCGTTGTCGGTCGCGTTGGCGTCCTTGCTGGCCCAGATGCCGTTGCCGGTGCCGTACATCACGTGCCCTGAGTCGAACGGGTCGATGCTCAGCGCGGTCATCCAGTGCCCGATGCCGGTGCCGAGGTACGGAGCGATGGAGGCGTCCCGCACGGACCTGTCGGACTGGGTCTTCCAGGTCGAGCCGCCGTCAGTGCTGCGGTAGACCTCGTCCTCGGGCCACCAGCGGTCGAGCGTGGTGACCATCACCGTCGACGGGTGCTGCGGATCGACGGCCAGGCCGGCGAATCCGTAGCCGCCCTGGGACGGGGAGACGTTCTTCCACGCCCCGCCGGCGGTGTTGTACTTCCACACCGAACCCGCCGTGACGCCGTTGGGCCCGGGGGCGTTGCTGTACGTCAGGTACAGCGAGCCGTCACCGGAGAGCACACCGTGCTGCGGCACCTGGCCAGTGGGCTGCCCGGAGACCGCATGCCAGGAGTCGCCACCGTCGGTGGACCGGTACAGGTTGGTGGACCTGTCGGCGACGCCGACGTAGATCGTGTTGCTGCCGGCCGGACCGTACGTCACGAAGGAGATGCCGGTGCCGAAGCTCGCGCCGTCCTTGACCGGGAACGAGGAGACCTGGTTCCAGGTCTGGCCGTGGTCGGTGCTGCGCCACAGGCCGTTCTTACGGGTGCCCAGCAGCAGGTTGTCGTGGTTCGCGGGGTCGATCACCAGACGCTCGCCCGCCCCGCGGGCGTCCTCGTTGCCGCCCAGCTTGAACGGCAGGTCGGTGCGCTGGAAGGTGCGGCCGCGGTCGGTGGAGCGCAGGATCGAACCGTTGCCGGCCCAGTCGTTGGTGTAGGTGCCGGCCGCAAGGTAGAGCCGGTCCGGATCGACCGGGTCGGTGGCCAGCGACTCGATGCCCAGCAGGTTCCAGTCCTTCTGGCCGACCCAGTCGGTGAGCGGTGTCCACTGCTCGGCCCCGGTGTCCCAGCGGTACGCGCCACCCATGTCGGTGCGCGCGTACAACAGGCCCTTCTCCTTCTGGTTGAAGACCAGGCCGGTCACGTAACCCCCGCCCGCCACCGGGGCGTTCTTCCACACGTACGGTCCGGACCCGGTCTGCGCGCCGCCGCTGTCAGCCACCTTCACCAGCTTCCACTGCTGGTTGGCGCCACCCCACCCGGGCCACTGGATGATCTGCGCGCCCCGGTCCGTGGAGTTGCCCGTGACGTCCAGGACCTGACCGCTCTTGCGGGAGGTGAAGGTGACGGCGTCGGAACCGCGCACATCGTCGATCCGCCACTGCTGGGACGCTGAGGACCTGTCCGTCTGCTGCTCGGCGGCAGCCGCCTGGCTGGTCGAGTCGCCCGCTATGCCCAGCACCTTGCCGCTGTTGCGGTTCACCAGCTCGTAGTAGCCGTCCCCGGTGGACTTCAGTTTCCACTGCTGGTTGGCGGTGTTCTGGTCTGTCCACTGCTGGATCCGGGTGCCGTCGGCGGTAGAGAAGGCGTTGACGTCCACCACCTGGCCGCTGCGTACCGAGACCAGCCTGTAGTAGGCACCGTTGTCGACCGTCGCGGCCTGGGAGTCCTCGGGTGTGAACATGAAGTACGAGACGCCGGCGAGGGGTACACCGAGCGCCAGAGCGGTGGCACTGAAACGACGGCGGTGACGCCCGCGGCGCCCGCGGGTGGGGTTGCTCATGGGTAGACGTTCTCCTTGCGAACTGTGCACGAGGGGAAGGCGGATCGGGACACCGGAACTGGCCGGATCTACTTCCTTGTGGTCACAGGCTCCGCAAAGGGTTGCCGCGAGCCGGAAACTCTTCCGGTCGCCTCGTGGTGAGGTGGACGTTGATCAGAGTCCAGGGTGACGTCGGCGCCCTCGGCGTCGACGTTCCACACGCGCGTAGCCCAGAAGGGTCGGCGTCCTCACAAGCGGCTCAAGAACACGGCTGAGCAGGCATATCGGATGCGGTGGCGCTGAAGAGCACGGCCGCACACGTCGGCTGAACGGCTCCTGCCGATGCGCCACCGGCGCGGACCAGGCCGTCCAGCCATGCCCGGCGGCGGGTGAGCACGGACGGTTGGCGGTTCACTCGTCGTCCGTTTCTCCGCGCAGATACGCCTGACGTCACGCGCGACCGGCGCCGCACCACCCGAGTGCAGCGCTCCCTTGCCCCGAGACCCGGGCCGGGCGGAGCTCGAAGAGATTCGCCGGCTCTTTGACGGCCAGCTCGTCCACTGTGATGCCCTCGGCTGTGGCCTGCTCACGCAGACGGACCTCAACACCGTCCGGCACCTGAATGGACATGCGGACACCGCGCGCCTGCACAGGAGGGCCGGAGCTCGGCGGAGACAATCCGGCCGCCCGGTAGGCCTGTACAGCGAAGCGCCGTCCCGGAAAGCGAAAGTCGCTCGGGACGGCGCTCGTCTGTAGGTCAGTCAGCCAGCGGCAGGTAGACCCGGTTACCCTGGGCCGCGAACTCCTCCGACTTGGCCTTCATGCCCTCGACGGCCTCCGCGTCGTACTCGGGCTCGGGCGCACCGTCGCCGTACTTCTCTGTGATGGTTCGACTGATCTTCATCGAGCAGAACTTCGGCCCGCACATGGAGCAGAAGTGCGCGGTCTTGGCGGGCTCGGCGGGCAGCGTCTCGTCGTGGAAGTCGCGGGCGGTCTCGGGGTCGAGGGCCAGGTTGAACTGGTCCTCCCAGCGGAACTCGAAGCGCGCGTCGGAGAGCGCGTCGTCCCAGGCCTGGGCGCCGGGGTGGCCCTTGGCGAGGTCGGCCGCGTGGGCGGCGATCTTGTAGGTGATGACGCCGGTCTTCACGTCGTCCCGGTTGGGCAGGCCCAGGTGCTCCTTGGGCGTGACGTAGCAGAGCATGGCGGTGCCCCACCAGGCGATCATCGCGGCGCCGATGCCCGAGGTGATGTGGTCGTAGCCGGGCGCGACGTCCGTGGTGAGCGGGCCGAGGGTGTAGAAGGGCGCCTCGTCGCAGATCTCCTTCTGGAGGTCCATGTTCTCCTTGATCTTGTGCATCGGGACGTGGCCCGGGCCCTCGATCATCACCTGGACGTTGCGCTCGCGGGCGATCCGGCCGAGCTCGCCGAGCGTCTGCAGCTCCGCGAACTGGGCCTCGTCGTTGGCGTCCGCGATCGACCCCGGGCGCAGGCCGTCACCGAGCGAGAAGGTGACGTCGTACGCGGCGAGGATGTCGCAGAGCTCCTCGAAGTTGGTGTAGAGGAAGTTCTCCTCGTGGTGCGCCAGGCACCAGGCGGCCATGATCGAGCCGCCGCGGGAGACGATGCCGGTCTTGCGGCGGGCGGTCAGCGGCACGTAGCGCAGCAGCACGCCGGCGTGCACGGTCATGTAGTCGACGCCCTGCTCGCACTGCTCGACGATGGTGTCGCGGTAGACCTCCCAGCTGAGGTCCTCGGCCCGGCCGTCGACCTTCTCCAGCGCCTGGTAGAGCGGCACGGTGCCGATCGGCACGGGGGAGTTGCGCAGGATCCACTCGCGGGTGGTGTGGATGTTGCGGCCGGTCGAGAGGTCCATGACGGTGTCGGCGCCCCAGCGGGTCGCCCAGGTCATCTTCTCGACCTCCTCCTCGATCGAGGAGGTGACCGCGGAGTTGCCGATGTTGGCGTTGATCTTCACCAGGAAGTTGGTGCCGATGATCGCCGGCTCGACCTCGGGGTGGTTCACGTTGACCGGGATGACGGCCCGGCCGCGGGCGACCTCGTCGCGGACGAACTCCGGGGCGAGCCCCTCGCGCAGCGCCACGAACTCCATCTCGGGCGTGATCACGCCCTGCTTGGCGTACGCGAGCTGGGTGACGGCGGCGCCGGCCCGGCCGCGCAGCGGGCGCCGCGGGCGGCCGGGGAAGACCGCGTCGAGGTTGCGGAGGTTCCCGCCGCGCGGCGAGGTGTGCTTGATGCCGTCGTCCTCGGGGCGGGCCTCGCGGCCCTCGTACTCCTCGACGTCGCCGCGCTGGCGGATCCAGGCGTCGCGCAGGGCGGGCAGGCCGCGCCGCACGTCGGGCTCGTAGGAGGGGTCGGTGTACGGGCCGGAGGTGTCGTACAGCGGGACGGTGCGGCCGTTGGTGAGGAGGACCTCCCGGTAGGGCACCCGGAGGTCGGGGCGGCTGCCCTCGCGGTGGGCCTTGCGCCAGGCCGGGGTCGGGTAGCCGGTGGACGCGCTGCTGACGCCCCGGCCGGAGACAGACTGCGGCTGTGCTTCAAAGGTGGTCATGAGACCCTCTACTCCCTACGCCGGCATTACCCGGTCAGGTTCCTGCGGTCGGCGCAGCGGTCGGTCCGTGTACCGCGGACCCTTCAGCGCCCTCTCAGCCCGGTGCTCCGAGCTCCCGTTGGCTGCAGGCGGATGCCTGCAGCAAGACGTCAACACCGTAGCGGCAGCGTCGTGGCAGGTCCAGACGGGTTCCGGCCAGTGGACGGGCGCGGCAGACTGGCCGGCATGGTGGGCAGCACAGGGCGGGTGACCGGGCGGACGGGGCCGGGGCTGGTGGGCGAGGTGATGGTGTTCGTCCCCGAACGGCACGGGACGGAGGCCTTCCTCGCGTATCCGGCGGTGCCGGGCGAGGAGCTGGTGGTGGGCACCCCGGTGGTGGTCGTGGAGTACCAGCCGCCGCGCACGGTGTACGTCGCGGCGGTCCTTTGACGGAATCTTGACGCACTCCTGGGCGAAACACGGCCGCCGGGCCCTTCCCCGGCGATCACGACAGGCGCAGAATCTCCTGCTGCCGCCGGCTACCGCGCCTTCCTGCACACCAGAGCGCAGCCACGGGACACCGGCGTGCCCTGAAGGGGGAATCAGCCGATGTTGATCGGCATCGCGGGGGCCGTCGTGGCTTCCATCGTCGTCCTGGTCGTGCTCTTCAAGCTCATGTGGCGGGTCGCCGAGCCGAACGAGGCACTGATCATCTCCGGGTCCCGGCACCGCTCCGAAGGGGTCGCGGACGGGCTCGGGTTCCGTATCGTCACCGGGCGCGGCACGCTGGTGCTGCCCGGTGTCCAGGTGGTGCGCCGGCTCTCGCTGGACCTCAACGAGGCCGAGCTGGACGTCGAGTGCGTGACGTCGCAGGGCATCCCGGTGCACGTCAAGGGCGTGGTGATCTTCAAGGTCGGCGACGACCCGGTGTCGATCGCCAATGCCGCCCGCCGCTTCCTCGACCAGCAGAAGATGATGGGCCACCGGGTCCACAACGTCTTCGCCGGCCATCTGCGGTCCATCGTCGGCGGGTTGACGGTCGAGGACATGATCCGTGACCGGGAGCGGATGACCGGGGAGACCCGGGCCGCGTCCGGCAGCGAGATGGAGAAGCTCGGCCTGATCATCGACTCGCTGCAGATCCAGGAGATCCTCGACCCGACCGGCTACATCACCAACCTGGCCGCCCCGCACGCCGCCGCGGTGCAGCGGGACGCCCGGATCGCCGCCGCGGAGGCGGACCGCCGGGCCACCGAGGCCGAGCAGGAGGCGTTCGCCCGCAAGGCCGAGGCCACCCGCAACTCGGGTATCCAGCAGGCCGGTTACCAGGCCGAGCTGGAGACGGCGCAGGCCCGGGCGTTCCAGGCCGGTCCGCTGGCGCAGGCCGCGGCCCGGCAGGAGGTCGTCGTCCAGGAGACCAAGGTCGCCGAGCTGGAGGCGGACCGCAAGGAGCAGCAGCTGCAGGCGGACGTCCGCAAGCCGGCCGACGCCCGGGCGTACGAGACCCGGACGAAGGCGCAGGCCGACCGCGACGCCCGGATCTCGGCGGCCGAGGCGCTGGCCCGGGAGACCGAGCTGAAGGCCGCGGCCGAGGCGAACCGGGTGAAGATCGCGGCCACCGCGGAGGCGGAGGCCACCAAGGCCCGCGGTCTGGCCTCGGCCGAGGCCACCCGGGCGACCGGCCAGGCCGAGGCGGCGGCCGCGGAGGCCAAGGGCCTGGCGGCGGCCGAGGCGGCCCGTGCGCTCGGCCTGGCCGAGGCGGAGGCGATCAAGGCGCGGGCGTCGGCCCTGGCGGAGAACCAGGAGGCGGTCGTCGCCCAGCAGTTGGCGGAGAACTGGCCGGAGATCGTCCGGGCCGGCGCGGAGGCCTTCGGCAACGTCGAGCACATGGTGCTGCTGAACGGCGCCGAGGGCATGGGCGAGATGATGGCCAAGGCGCTCACCATGGGCGGCACGGGTCTCGGTCTGGCCCGGCAGTTGCTCGCCGCGATGGGCCAGCAGCATGCTCCGGCCGAGCCGGTGGCCGCGGCCGGGCGCACGGTGAGCCACGCCATCCCCGTCCAGGAGGGCGCGGAGGGCTGAGCACGGCAGCAGCCCGCCCGGCCGCGGTGTGCGGCGGGGCGGGCTGCTGCGTGTCCGGGGGCGGGCGGGGCCGGTTTCAGGCCCGGTAGGCCTCGGCGAGGGCGGTGAAGACGGCCTTGGGGCGGCGGACGCCGTCCTCCAGGGCGACCGCGCCGTACGAGCCGAGGTCGAGGTCGTGGGCCGGGTCGCCGGGGCGGTGCGGGGCGCGGTAGCCGGCCCAGGTGAACCAGAAGGCGGCGTCCACGCCCTCCTCCTCGAAGACCGGCAGCAGCTCCTGCAGGTAGCGCACCTGCTCCTGCTCGTCGCGGACGAGTCCGGCGCGGACGGCGGGCGGCTGCGCGGTGCGGTCGATCACGTCCCAGCCGAGGCCGCCGCGGTCGCCGGCACCGGCGTAGGTGCAGCAGCCGAACTCGGTGACGGCCACCGGCTTGCCGTAGGCGGCGTGGGCGCGCAGCTCGTCGCGGTAGCGGGCGGCGTTGTGGGCGTCCCGGTAGGCGTCGACGGCGACCAGGTCGAAGGGCGTCCAGTCGATCCGCTCCCAGACGCCGGAGGCGTAGGTGATCCGGCCGCCGAACGCGGCGCGGCAGGCGGCCGCGGTGTCGGCGAGGAAGGCGTCGAGGCGGGCGGTCACGGCGGGCACGGCCTGCCGGGTCCGAGGGCTGAGGAGGGCGGCGATCCGCTCGCCGAGGTCGGCGCCGGGCAGGAACCCGTCGGCGAAGAGGGTGAGTTCGCAGCCGAGGACGAGGACCACCTCGGCGCCGGCGGCCCGCAGCCGCTCGGCGCGGCGGGCGCAGTCCAGCAGGACGGGCCGCATGGCCCGCTCGTCCAGGCCGCAGGGGAAGGGCGCGAACCAGACCTCCAGGCCGTGTGCGGCGGCGTGCTCGGCGGCGAGGGCGATCCGCTCAGGGTCGGCGCCGGTGATCCGGACGGCCGTGCAGTGCAGGTCCTCGGCGATGCTGCGCATCTCGGCGCGGACCTCGGCCGGGTCGAAGTGCGGCCGGGAGGACTCCCCGTCGGGGGTGAAGCCGGTGTCGTAGTTGATGCCCTTGGCGCGCATGGCGGTCGGTCCCCGTGGTCGTGGTGCGGCGGCTGGTGGGTCGGATGCTCGGTGCGGATGCCCGGTGCGGGTGTGCGGGTCACTCGGCGTCGGCGACGACCTGGTGGGCGATCCGCTCGGCGACGACGTTGCCGGCGAGGATGCCGACGCCGATCGCGGCGACCAGGAAGACGGTGCCGAGCCAGGCCATGGTCTCCACCGGCAGGGTGTAGGCGCCGACGACCCGGGCGACGCACTCGGCGACCAGGACGGTGCCCCAGACGAGCGAGAAGGTGCGTTCCTGGCGGCGGAAGGCGGCCGAGCCGGCGGCCAGCCGCTCCCAGGCGGCGTCCCGGGCGGCGATGCCCTTGACGATGAAGGGCTTGAGGCCGGCGGTCATCAGCGGGCGGCGGCCGAAGGCCGAGACGATGATCGAGATGCCGATGATGCTGCTGATCGCACCGTCCTTGGCGAGCATCAGCCGCGGGTCGCCGCTGATCGCGGAGAGCGCGATGCCGGCGGTGTTGACGACCAGCATGAGCAGCGCGAGTCCGTTGAGGGTGCGCTCGCGGAGCAGTCCGGCGACGGTGCGGACGGCCGGGACGGCGCTGGAGAGCGCCAGCGAGGGCACCAGGCCGAGGCCGAGGGCGCTGTGCGCGGCGAAGTAGACGCCGAGCGGGACGGCGACGTCGACCGCGAGCGGCCTGAGCGCCGCCAGCTTGGTGGCGGTGGCCTCGCTGCGGCCGCTCTTCGCGGTCTGCTCGGCCTGCTCGGTCTGCTCGGTCGTGTCGATCGCCGCGGTGGTGGTGATGGTGGCCATGGTGTCCGCTCCCCGTTGTCGGTGGTGCCCTGTTCCCGATGCATCGAGAATCCCGTGGACGGGGGGTCGCCCGGCAGTGTCGGCCGCACCGGGATCCGCATGACGGATGTCACGGCCGCTTCCCAGCAGGGAGGTTTGGGGTGATCGCCGGTCGGTCCTGAGTACGGGTACTCAGGCCGTGGGCGCCCGCGCCCCGGCAGCATGGCGGACATGGACCTTCGATTCCCGAGCGTGGGCATCACCGCGGTGGGCGCCGGCCTGCCGGCCCGGGTGCTGACGTCGCAACAGCTCCAGGACGAGGTGGTGGCGGGCAGCGGACTCCGGCTCCCCGAGCGGATGCTCGAGAAGGCCACGGGCATCGTGACCCGCCGCTTCGCCGCCGACGACGAGTACGCCTCCACGCTGGCCCTGGCCGCCGCCCGGAACGCCCTCGACGGCGCCGGGTACGACCCGCTCGACATCGACCTGCTGGTGTACGCCTCCGCCACCCGGGACGTCTGCGAACCCGCCACCGCCCACCTGGTGCAGGCCGAACTCGGCTCCCGGGCGCACGCGTTCGACGTCTCCAACGCCTGCAACAGCTTCATCAACGGCATCGACGTGGCCCGCGCGATGATCCTCGCCGGACGCGCCCGGCGCGCCCTGGTGGTCACCGGCGAGACGCCCAGCCGGGCGATGCGCCGCGACCCGTCCGGTCTGGCCGACTTCCGGGACGGCTTCGCCGGCTACACCTTCGGCGACGCGGGTGCGGCCGTGGTCGTCGAGCCGGTCGAGCGCGGCGGGATCCTCGACGTGGAGACCGAGACGGCCTCCGAGCACTGGGCGGTCGGCGGGATACCCGGCGGCGGCTCGCGCCACCCGCGCGGCGACGAGTACAGCTACTTCCGGGGCGGCGGCAAGGAGTTGCGCGGCGTCTTCGAGAAGATCGGCGGCGACATCCTGACCCGGGTGGCGGCCCGCACCGGCCTCGGCTGGGACGCCTACGCCCGGGTGCTGGTGCACCAGGTGACGCTGCCCTACCTGGAACGCTTCGTGGAGCTCACCGGGGTGCCGGAGGAGAAGCTGGTGCTGACCGTGCCCGAGCTGGGCAACGTGGCCAGCGCCACCCTCGGCGTCCAGCTCGACCGGATCCACGGCGGACTCGCCTCCGGCGACAAGGTGCTGATGGTCGGCCTCGGCGGTGGCGTCAGCCTGATGACGATGGTCTGGGAGGTGCCGTGACCGCGCTCTGGGTGGTCGTCCCCGCGTACCGCGAGGAGGCCCGGATCGGCGGCACCCTGCGCGCCCTGGCCGCGCAGCGGGACACCGACTTCACGCTGCTGGTGGTGGACAACGCCTCGGACGACCGGACGGTCGCCGTGGTCGAGGAGTTCGCCGCCGGGGCGCCCTTCCCGGTGCACGTCCTGGTGGAGCCGGAGAAGGGCGTCGGCTGCGCCGTCGACACCGGGTTCCGGCACGCCATCGCGCACGGAGCCGGCCTGCTCGCCCGCACCGACGCCGACTGCCTGCCGGAACCCGGCTGGACGGCCGCCGCCCGCGCCGGGATGCTCGCCTCCCGCGGCCTGGTCTGCGGCCACATCACCGCCCGGCGCGACGAGCACGGGCCGGTCGGCCGCCGGGTGTTCCGGGCCCTGGTGGTGACGGGTGCCTTCTTCGGCCGGATCCGTCCCGCGCACCACCGTCGGCACGGCTTCCTGGTGCCCTACCGGATGCACGCGGGCAACAACATGGCGATCACCGCGGCCCTGTACGAGGCGGTCGGCGGGATGCCGCGCCGCCCCTCGCCGACCGACCGCACCTTCATCAACCGGGTCCGCCGGCACACCACCGCGATCGTGCAGCAGCGCGACATGGTGGTGCAGAACTCCACCCGCCGGATCCGCGCCTACGGCGTCCTCGGCACCGCCCGCTGGTACCTGGAGCGGGGCAGCGGCGGCCGCTCCGTCGACCCCCGATGAAGGAGCCGGACGTGCTCGACCACCTCAGCCGGGTGCTGCGCGAAGGCGCGGACCGCCCGGCCGTCCTCGGCTGCACCCGCAGCGGCTCCGTCCGGGTGCGGGCCCGCTGCGGCGAGATCGCCGACCTCGCCGACCGGTACGCCGCCGCGCTGCACCACGGCCACGGGCTGACCGCCGGGGACACCCTCGGCGTCGCCGTCCGGCCCGGGCCGCGCGCCCTGGCCCTGATGCTCGCCGCGCACCGGCTCGGCCTGCGCGCCGCCGTCCTCGACCCGTCCGCCGGCCCCGACGTGCTGCTCGCCCGCCTCGAACTGGCCCGCCCCGCCCTGGTCGTCGCCGACGCCGCCGCGCAGGCCGTGGCCGGCTGGGCCCGCGGCCTCGCCCGCCGCGCCTCGCTGGAACTGCCCCGGCTGGACGCGCTCGGCCCGGTCGCCACCGCCGGTCCGCGCCGCCCCGGCTGCGCCCCCGCCCTGCGCTCCACCGGCGGACGCCCGCCCGCCGGCTACGACGGGGACGGCGACGCCGTGATCGTCTTCACCTCCGGCACCACCTCGGCGCCGCGGGCCGTGGTGCACACCCGCGCCTCGGTCGCCGCCGGGATGCGGGCGGTCGCCGGGCTGGTCCGCCCGCAGGCCGGGCAGGCCGTGCTCGGCGGCACCTTCTTCGTCCTGGTGCCCTCGCTGGCGGCCGGTGCCGCCGTCGCCCTGCCGGCCCGCTCGCCGAAGGTGCTCGGCCGGCAGGTCCGCCGCCTGGAGCCCTCCGAGACCTATCTGACGCCGCCGCAGCTGCGCGGCCTCGACCACCTCACCGGCCGGGTCTGGACGGGCTCCGCCCCCGCCTCCGCCGAGCTGCTGCGCCGCGCCAAGCAGGCCGGCGCGACCGAGGCCTGGGGCGTGTACGCGCTCACCGAACTGTTCCCGGCCGCGGCCGTCGAGGAGGCCGAGAAGTCCGCCTTCGACGGCGACGGCGACCTGCTCGGCCACCCGCTGCCCGGCGTCACCACCCGGCTCGCCGACGGCGGCGAACTGCTGCTCTCCGGGGCCGCCGCCCGCGACCGCTACCTCGGCGAACTCCCCGACCCGTGGGTGCGCACCGGCGACCGCGCCCACCTGGACGCCGACGGCCGGATCGTGCTCGCCGGCCGCTGCAAGGACATGGTGCTGCGCCGCGCCGAGAACATCTACCCGGGCCTGTACGAGCCCGCCCTGCACCTGCCCGGTGTCGAACTCGCCCTGTTGGTGGGCGTGCCCGCCGGGGACGGCGACGAGCGGCTGGTCGCCCTCGTCCAGCCGCGCCGCGGCACCGACCCGCGGCGGCTGCGGGCCGACCTGGAGCGCCCGCTCGCCCGGATGGGCAGTGCCCGCCCCGACGCCGTGCTGCTCGGCGAGGTGCCGCTGGCCGGCCGCTCCCGCAAGCCCGACCGGGCCGCCGCCGCCCGGCTGTGCGACCGCGAGCTGGCCCGGTGACCGGGGACACGGCCGCCCGGGCCCGCACCCACCGCACCGCCCGGCGGCTCGACCGCAGGGTCTACCTGGGCTCCCACCCGGTGCTGTTCACGCTGCTCGCGGCCACCCGGCGCCGCCCGGTGCTGCGGCTCGGCCGCACCGTGCTGGTGCACGGCGCCGAGGCGTACCGCGAGGTGCTCACCCGGATCCCGCTGGACCGCACCGCCGAGGGCACCACCGGCGGCGCCGCCGCCCGGCGGACCGACGGCGGGCTGCTCTTCGACCAGGACGGCGGCGAGCACCGGGCCGCCCGCCGCGACCTCACCGAACTGCTCGGGGCGAAGGGCACCGAACGGCTCCGCCCGGTCTGGCAGGCCGTCCTCGACCGCCGTCTGGGCGGGTTCACCGGCACCGTCGACCTGGTGGACGTCGTCCGGGAGCTCGCCGGGGCCACCGCCGCCGCGCTCACCGGCTCCGGCGCCGATCCGCTGCAGCTCGCCCGGGCCTGTGCCGACGCCGCGGCCGAGGCCGCCCGGGAGCACCTGCCGGGCCTGCCCCGGCGCACCTCCACGACGGCCGCCGAGCACCTCAACTCCCTGCTGCCGCACGGCCGGGACGCCATGCTCGCGGTCGCCGCGGTCAACACCACGATCGCCGCGCTGCCCAGGGCCGCCGCCTGGTGCGCCCGGGCCGGCCTGTGGGACGAGGTCTCGCCCGAACTCGCCGTCGAGCTGCTCCGGTTGACCGCCCCGTCGCCGCTGCTGCCGCGGGTCGCCGCCGACGAGGGCACCGCGGCCGGCTGCCCGATCGGCCGCGGCGACCGGCTCGTCCTGGTCGCCCGGCACGCGGCCGGCGCCCACCGCACCGGGCCCACCGACCCGCAGGCCGCCCAGGCGGTCTTCGGTGCGGGCCCGCACGCCTGTCCCGGCGCCCGGCTCGCCCGCGCCCAGCTCACCGACTTCCTGGCCGTGCTGGCCCCGCACCGGCCGGTCGTCGTCCGGGCCGCGGTGGACCGGCGCGCCGCCCTGCCCGGCTACTCCTCGCTGCTCGTACGGAAGGGCTGACCGCATGCTCCGGATCGCCGTGACCGGCGCCAGCGGCTTCTGCGGCTCGTACGTCGCCCGGGCGGCCGCGGCCGGCGGCGCCGAGGTGCGCTGCCTGGGCCGCCGGCCCGGCCCGGTCGGCCGCCACATCCCGTGGGACGCCGCCGCCGAGGCCCCCGACCTGGCCGGTGCGGACCTGGTGGTGCACTGCGCCGCCGCCGTCGGCGACCACCCGCCGGGCTCGTCCGCCGAGGCCGAGCAGCACGCCGTCAACGTGGACGGCACCGCCCGGCTGCTGGAGGCCGCGGCCGGTCGGCCCGTGGTGTTCGTCTCCAGCGCCAGCGTCTACGACCCGCGCGCCGACCGCACCCTGGTCCGCGAGGACCACCCCACCGCCGGCGGCCACCGCAACGCCTACGGCCGCACCAAGGCCGCCGCCGACCGGCTGGCCCTGGCGGCGGGCGCCGTGGTGCTGCGGCCGCGCGCCGTCTACGGGCCGGGCGATCCGCACCTGGTGCCGCGCCTGCTGGAGCGGGTCCGCCGCGGCCTCCTGCTGCTGCCCGGCCCGGACGTGCCGCTCAGCCTGACGGCCGTGCAGAACCTGGCCGACGCCTGCCTGGCCGCCGCCGACTGGGCGCCGGGCGCGTACAACATCGCCGACGCGCAGCCGTACCGCCGCGACGCCGCCGTCCGCACGGTGCTCGCCGGGCTGGGCGTCCGGGTGCGGATCGGCCACGTGCCGACCGCCGCCGCCGAGTTCGCGGCCCGCCGCGGCCTGCTGCCCGGGCTCACCCCGTACGCCGTGGACCAGCTCGCCCGGCCCGTGGTGCTGGACACCGCGAAGGCCGCCGGCCGGGGCTTCCGGCCGCGGTGGGAGCTGGCCTCCGCACTCGCGGCCTGACGCGCCCGGGCCCCGGACACCGTGGGGTGTCCGGGGCCCGGGGGGCTGTCCGGCTCAGCTCTTGGCGGCCTTCTTGACCAGGATCACCACCGCGGCGCCGAGGCCGACGACCAGCAGGACCTTGATCAGGAATCCGATCAGCGAGCTGACCACGCCGACCACGAACCAGATCAGGTTCCAGGCCAGGATCAGCACCAGGATCGGGACGACGATGTTGCGCACCCACGAGGGCAGCGACTTCCAGAGCTCGGCCATGTCCGTTCCTTCTCTCCCCTCGGGCTCGGCGCCGGTCCGTCCGCCGCTTTCCCGCTCGCTTCCGATGCTTCGATCGTAGGCGGCACCGGGGCGCCGATCGAGGGCCGGCGGCCCGGAGAGAACCCGGAGATCACCCCGAGGCCGACCACCGGGTCATCCCTCACGGGGACGTCAGACCGGCCAGGTCTCGCCGCGCCAGGCCGCGTCCCAGAACATCCACTCGTAGCGCGAGGTGGTGCTGAAGTGCCGCACCGCCCGGCGCCGTTCGGCCGGGGAGATCTCCTCGCCGAGCCGGTCGGTGAGGTCGAGCACCCGCCGGACGACCGACTGGAAGGCCTCGTCGCCGTAGGTGGCGATCCACTTGGCGTAGAGCGGGTCGGGGGAGGACTTCGCCAGCAGCTCCTCGCCGACCCGGGCGTAGATCCAGTAGCAGGGCAGCACCGCGGCGACCGCCTCGGCGAAGGAGCCGCCGTGCACGGTGGCCAGCAGGTAGCTGGTGTAGGCGAGGGTGGTGGGCAGCACCGGTTCGGCGGCGGCCTGCTCGGCGCTCTCGCCGAAGGCGGTGAGGAACTCGCCGTGCATCTCCTGCTCGGCGGCGAGTGCGCCCACCGCGTCGTCGGCGAAGGCCCGCACGTCGGCCTCGTGCGGCGCCCTGGCGGCGCAGACGGCCAGGGCCCGGGCGTAGTCGCGCAGGTAGTGCGAGTCCTGCACCACGAAGTGGCGGAAGGCCTGCCGGGGGAGGGTGCCGTCGGTGAGGCCGGCCAGGAAGGGGTGGGCCAGGATCTCGTCGTAGACCGGCTCGATCGCCGACCAGAGTTCGTCGGTCAGGGCCACTGCTCTCGCTCCTCGTGTCGGGTGGTCGCGCCCGGCCGACCCTATCCGGCGGAGGTCAGTCCTCGGGCGGCGAGAAGATCACCAGGACGCGCAGCTCCTCGGTGATGTGGTGGAAGCGGTGCGGCACCCCGGCCGGCACGTAGACGACGCTGCCGCGGCCCACGGTGGCGGTCTCCCGGCCGACGGTGATCTCGGCCCGGCCGCTGATCACCTGGTAGATCTCGTCCTGGGCGTGCGGGGCCTGGGTGTCGGTCTCGCCGGGGGCGAGCGCGTACAGGCCGGCGGACATGTTCCGCTCCTTGAGGAACTGCAGGTAGGAGCCCTGGTGGGCGGCCCGTTCCGCGTCCAGCTCGTCCAGCCGGAAGACCTTCATCGCGCGCTGCTCCTCTCCGGGTCGGGGACCATTCAACACCCGGACGGGCTCCGGCCCGGCACCCGTGCGGGTACCGGGCCGGAGGGTGCGCACGCGTCAGGCGCGGTGGGAACCGGCGTTGCGGCGGCGCAGCACGACGAGCGTGCCGACGCCGAGCGCCAGCACACCGGCGCCGGCGGCCGCGATCGCACCGGAGTGGTCGCCGCCACCGGTGTTGGCGAGGCGGTCGCCGGCCTGCGCCTTCGCCTTGGTCACGTCGGTGCTGGAGGGCCGCTTGGTCGTCAGCACGCCGCCCTGCGGGGCGGTGGGCTTGCCGGTCGGCTTGCGGGTCGGCTTGCCGGTGGGCGTCGCGGTCGGCTTGCCGGTGGGCTTGCCGGTCGGCTTGCCGGTGGGCGTCGCGGTCGGCTTGCCGGTCGGGGTGGTGGTGCCCGCCACGATCGTGAAGGGCTGGACGGGCCCGGTGACGACGGGGTTGGCGTCGGGCTCCTCCGCGCTCTCGTCGACCGGGAAGACCGCGGCGGCGGGCGTGGCGGTGGCCTTGCCCGGCTTGGCACCGGCGGTCAGGCTGAGGCGGACGGCGATGCTCACGCTCTCGCCGGCGGGGAGGGAGATGAAGGGGTCCTCGTCGGAGTCCTCGGGGCCGACCTGGGCCAGCACCACGGCGAGGTCGGAGCCGTCCTCCGGGGTGTCGACCTCGACGGTGGCGTTCTTCCACACACCGCTGTCGGGGTCCTTGTACTGGGCCTTCACCTGGTCGACCGCCAGGTGGTCGGCCGAGGCGAGGAGCACGGCCGGGAGGAGCACCGCGTCGCCGCCGAGGTTGGTGATCTCCTGGGTGAAGGAGACCTGGGCGCCGCCGGCGGTGATCTGGCCGGGGAAGTCCTTCAGGGAGAGGGCGGCACCCGTCTTGGCGGGCGCGGCCTTGGCGATGCCCGGCACGGCGGCGGGGGCGGCCAGGGCGGCGGGGGCGGCCGCGAGGGCGGCACCCGTCACGAGCGTCGTGGCGGCGGAGACCGCCAGGGCACGGCGCAGCTTCATCGAAACCTCACAGGTCTGCCGGCACACCCGGTGTGCCGGCACGGGGGAGTGACATGGGGCGGCGCCGCCAGGGCGCCGCCGACCTGCGGATTTCCGCACGATCGAAGCCGGATCGTATCCAGATGAATAAGTGCTGGATAAGGGCGGGGTGCCCGCTGGGAGGGACCGTCACGTCCACGGCTCCGGCACGGCACGGACACCTGTTTCCGACATCCGGAATACAAGATTCCACGGTTCGTCAGCACTCTGGCCGGGCCGCCGAGATGGCGAGCCGGGCGGCGGACGGTGCCGTCCCGCCCCCGGAGGGACGGACTGCGCCGATGCGCAGGGGAGCCGCGCGGCGCGGCCCACCGGGGCGTGACGGGAATCACATCACAGGTCGGCGGGCGGGGTGTCCCGGAACCGGCACGGGTTCACCACGTGGCCGCCGGGAGCTTCCCAGCGGGCGGGCGGCCTGCCACCATCCGGTGCCATGAAGAGTTTCGTGATCAAAACGCTCATCAACGCGGCGGCGATCTGGGTCGCCGCCTGGATCGTCGACGGGATCACCCTCTCGGACGGGAGCTGGGGCCACCAGGCGCTGACCGTGATCGCGGTGGCGCTGGTCTTCGGCGTGGTCAACTTCCTGATCAAGCCGTTCGTGAAGCTGCTCTCGCTGCCGCTGTTCGTACTCACGCTCGGCCTGATCACCTTCGTGATCAACGCGCTGATGCTGTGGCTGACGTCCTGGGCGTCCGACAAGATCGGCCTGGACTTCCACGTCTCGGGCTTCTGGTCGGCGCTGCTCGGCGCCCTGATCATCAGCGTGGTCTCGTGGGGCCTCGACCTGGCCCTGGGGGACGACGACTGAACCGCCGGGCGGGGCGTCAGCCCGCGTTCTCGCAGCCGCCGCTGAGGATCAGGTCGAGCTGGGCCTCCAGTTCGACCTCGCTCTCCTCCTGGCCCATCGGCACCAGCCGGTCGGTGCGGGCGAGGAAGGCGATCAGCGGCGGGGCGGGGGCGTTCAGGGTGGCGTCGCCGTCGGGCGAGCGCAGCACCACGCCGATCTCGGTGAGGTCCTCGCCGATCGGGTGGATGTGGACGTCCCCCTCGCCCGCCGGCCGGCTGATGCCGTCGACCAGCAGCTCGCGGGCGAAGTACCAGGTGACCGGGGTGTCCCCGGGCAGGTGGAAGGTGAAGCGGACCGCGTACGGGTCGTCGGTGTCGTAACCGAGGTCGACGGCGATGCCGACGGAGAGCTCGGCGCCCGCCACGAGGTTCATCACCACGTGGCCCTGGACTGTGCTGCTGTGCATGCCGCGCTACCTCCGCGATCCGTTGGTGTCGCCTGCCCCGGCTGGCGGCCATTGCAGCACAGGGACCACCCCGCTTCAATGATTACAGCGGGTGAAGACGCCAAATGAGCTTCAATTCGAAGGCCAAAGCCTATTCGCATCTTAGCGATCGACCACACCTTTCGGGGCGGCCTTCGAATGGAAGATCCAATACCGTGACCGCCCGGTCCTGCTCGAACACGCAGCGGCACGCCGAATCATCCGTTCGGCCCAACGTTTTCCTCCTGTTCGCCCATGTGTGCGAGTTTCATTCCCCCCGGCGCGCGGGAGAATCCCGCACAACCCCCGCGCCTCCGGAGGTGGCCATGGCCGTCCCCGTCCGCCCCGTCGTCAAGCGCACCGCGCGGGCGATCCTGCTGGAGGACGACCCCGGCGATCCGCACGCGCCCGCCACCATCGTGCTGATCCGGCGCGTCCGGCCTGGCGCGGCGCACCCGTACTGGATCACCCCCGGCGGCGGCGTGGAGCCGGAGGACCGCTCGGTCGTCGACGCCCTGCACCGCGAACTGGACGAGGAGCTCGGCGCCAAGGCCGTCGACGTGGTGCCCGCCTTCGTCGACACCGTCGCCCACTCCCACCACGACGACGGCACCCCCGCCCACCCGCACGGGGTGAAGGTCCAGCACTTCTTCGTCTGCCGGCTGGCCTCCATGGACCTCTCCCGGCGGCACGGCCCCGAACTGGAGGACCCGAACGGCGAGTACGAGATCGTCCGGCTGCCGTTCACCCGCGAGGGGGTCACCTCGGTCAACGTCGTGCCGCCGAGCCTGCGCGCCTACCTGGCGGCCAACATCGAGGGCGTCCGCGCCCTGCTCGCCCGCGACCTGGCCTGAGCCGGACCGGGCCCGCCGGGCGCCCGGGCGGGCCTCCCGCCCGCGGCTCACCCGGCGGGGTACTCGGCCGCGAGGTCGTGGTGGATCCGGTCCTGCGCGACCCCGGCCCGCAGCAGCACCCCGACGGCCCGGCGCACCATGGCCGCGGGCCCGCTCACGAAGGCGTCGTGGCCGTGCCAGGGCGCGTACCGGGAGACCACCTCGGGCAGCAGGCCGACCACCGCCTCGCCGGGCGCCGTGCCCGGCGACTCGACCACCGGGTGCACCTTCAGCCAGGGGTGCCTCCGGTCGAGCCGGCGCAGTTCCTCCAGGGCGTAGAGCTCGGGCAGGCTGCGGGCGCCGTAGAAGACCTCGACCGAGCGGCCGTTCACGCCGTGCTCGGCGACCTCCTCCACCAGCGCGGCGAGCGGGGCGATCCCGGTGCCGCCGCCCAGGCAGAGCAGGTCCGCACCACGGGCGTGGTCGACGACCATCCCGCCCGTCGCCGGGCCCAGCCGCAGCACGTCCCCGGGCGCCGCCCGGCCGACCAGGGCGGTGCTCACCCAGCCCGCCTGCACGCCCTTGACGTGGAAGGTCAGCAGTCCGTCCGGGCGCGGCGCCCCGGCCAGCGAGTACGGCCGCCAGACCCGCGGCCACCAGGGCGTCTCCACCGCCGCGTACTGGCCGGCGCGGAACGGGTAGGGCTGGTCGGGCCGGACGGTGAGCACCGCGACGTCACCGGCCCGGCGCTCGTGCGAGACGACCTCGGCGTGCCACCAGGCGGGCGCGGTGCGGGCGGACTCCTCGGCCGCCTCGATCATGATCCCGGAGACCAGCCGGTACACCCGGCGCCAGGCCAGCTCCGTCTCGCCGTCCCAGCGGTCGCCGGAGTACTTGGCGAGCGCGGCCACCAGGCACTCCCCCACCGGCGCGTAGTGCGCGGTCCGCACGCCGTACTTGCGGTGGGCGCGGCCGAGCCCGGTGAGGTACTCGGTGAGCTTCGCCGGCTCCCCGGCGCTGCGGGCGGCCGTCATCAGCGCCCGGAACAACCGGTCGCGCTGCACGTCCATGGCGGCCGGGAAGAGCGCCCGGACCTCCGGGTGGTGGAGGAAGATCAGCGCGTAGAAGTGCGCGGTGGCACGGTCGGCGACCGGTTCGACGGCCGCCAGGCTGTCCCGGATCAGGGCGAGGTCGCGCGGGGTGGGCGGCAACTCGGCCTCCGGGGACGCGATCCCCGGCAGGTGCCCGGGCGGCGGGACGGGGAGCGGTGCGTCCTCCGTCCAGGCCCGGCTCCAGCGGTCGCCGGGGCCGGACCGGTTGAGGGCGGGGGCGCCGGTGAACCGCGGTGCGGGCGGCGGCCCGGCCGGGGCGTCCGGGCCTGCGTCCGGGCGGCCGGGCGCCGGGATGCGCGGCGGCACCGCGGGCGGCGCCGGAACGGCGGGCAGGGCCGGTCGGGGCGCCGGACCGGGCCCGGCGGGGCCGGCCGAAGCGGACGGGAGCGCGGCGGGCGGGGCCGCCGGGGCGGGTGCCGCGGG
>NZ_JBEYFP010000054.1:0-21557 GCF_040634455.1 Kitasatospora sp. NPDC007106 | reverse complement strand
CTCGCCGCCGACTCCGCCACCGCGGAGAGCGCCGACCGGATCACCGAACGGCTCCTCGCCGCCCCCCGCCTCCTGCCGCCCGCCACCGCCGCCCGGAGGGCCCCGCCGAGATCCCGGCCGACGCCACGCCGGCCGAGACCCCCGCCGCCGCGCCCGCCCCGGCGCCCGCGGAGACCCCCGCGCCGGTCGCCGGCGGGCTGCTGCCCAAGCGCGTCCGGCAGGCCAGCCTCGCCCCCCAGCTGCGGCAGGAGGGCGAACAGCAGGCCGCCGAACCCGTCCGCGAGCGCTCGCCGGAGGAGGCCAGGGCCGCCTTCGCCTCCTTCCAGCGCGGTTACGCCCGCGGCCGCGGCGACCGCCTGCAGCCCGCCTCGCTGACCGTGGTGCCGGACCTGCCCGATGCCCCCGAACCACCGCAATCCGGTCGACCGCGGGTCGGGGTCCCCGTACCGCCCCGGGTGGCGCTACCCTCTGCACCCGTCCCACCTGCTCTGCCGGCCGCGCGCCCGCGGCCCCAGCTGTACCCCGTACGCCAAGGAAACCCCGTACCACCCGCACCACCCGCCCCAGCGGAAGGAACCGAGAAATGACCGCAACGACACAGCCGTCCGGAGACCTGAACTGGCTCCTGGACGACCTGGTGGGCCGCGTCGCGACCCTGAGGCATGCGGTGATCCTGTCCAGCGACGGTCTGGCGACCGGCGTCTCCAGCGGCCTGGCCCGCGAGGACGCCGAGCACCTCGCGGCCGTCGCCTCCGGTTTCCACAGCCTGGCCAAGGGCGCCGGCCGGCACTTCCGGGTCGGCGGGGTCCGCCAGACCATGGTGGAGCTCGACGAGGCCTTCCTCTTCATCACCGCGGCCGGCGACGGCAGCTGCCTGGCCGTGCTCAGCGACGCCGAGTCCGACGTCGGCCAGATCGCCTACGAGATGGCGCTGCTGGTCAAGCGGGTGGGCGAGCACCTCGCCGCCGAGCCGCGCACCGAGTCCGCCGCGCAAGGGAGATGACCGACGGGATGGCCGCCGAGGACGACGCACCGCAGGACGGGCCGTACGAGGACCCGTACGACGACCCCTACGACACCGAGCCGGAGATCGACCTCTTCACGCCGCGCAGCGCCGCGGACGACCGCTGGTTCGACGACGACGCGGGGCCGGTGGTGCGGCTGTTCTCGGTGACCAGGGGACGGGCGGCCAGGCCGGTCGACGAGGGCCTGTTCGACCTCATCTCCCTGGTGCGCGCCACGGACGCCGGGGGCGGGGCCGACCACGAGCCCGCCCTCGACGCCACCCACCACGCCCTGCTGGCGCTCTGCCGCGACGAGCCGCTGAGCGTCGCCGAGCTCGGCTCCTACTGCGACCTGCCGGTCAGCGTCGTCCGGGTGCTGCTCGGCGACCTCAACGACGCCGGGCTGATCACCGTCACCCGGCCCGTGCCGCTCGCCCAGCGACCCGACGAGCAACTCCTGCGAGACGTGATCAATGGCCTCCGTGCACTCTGACGCCCCCGCGGACACCCGTTCCGCCCTCTGGTCCTCCACGGCCCTGAAGATCCTGGTCGCCGGCGGCTTCGGCGCCGGCAAGACCACCCTGGTCGGGGCGGTCAGCGAGATCCGCCCGCTGCGCACCGAGGAGCTCCTCAGCGAGCGCGGCCGCCCGGTCGACGACACCTCCGGGGTCGAGGCCAAGCGCAGCACCACCGTCGCGATGGACTTCGGCCGGATCGACCTGCGGCCCGGCCTCGCGCTCTACCTCTTCGGCACCCCCGGCCAGGACCGGTTCTGGTTCGTCTGGGACGAGCTGGCGCAGGGCGCGCTCGGCGCGGTGGTGCTCGCCGACACCCGGCGGCTCGCCGACTCCTTCCCCTCGGTGGACTTCTTCGAGCAGCGCCGCATCCCCTTCGTGGTCGCCGTCAACTGCTTCGAGGGCACCGAGGTCTACGCGCCGGAGGACGTCCGCGCCGCACTCGACCTGGACCCCGGCATCCCGGTGCTGCTGTGCGACGCGCGCAGCCGCGAGGACGGCAAGGAGCTGCTGATCCGGCTGGTCGAGCACGCCGCCGCGCAGGCCGGCCTCGACCCCACGGGCGCCGCCAAGGGCTGACGGACCGTTCGGCCGGACGGCCCGTCACCGGGCCGTCACCAGGCCCGTCCGGACCAGTGTCCGAATGGCGGGACGCGAGAGTCCCGGATGGCGGACGGCCGGGCCGTCGGGGTTGCCTGCGGCCGTCCGGGCGTGGAAGGCTCGTACCCGTTGCACGTTGCGCGGCCCGCGCCGTGCCCCTGGGGGAGGAGGCAGTCGACATGACCGCAGACACGTTCCGCGGCACGGTCCTGCCCGCCCCCGCCGTGCCGGCGCTCACCGTACGCCGCCACATCGACCAGGCGCTGGTCTGCAGCGCCTGCTGTCACTGACGGACCCCACCGGCCCGGGGCCAGCCCGGCGCCGATCCCCGTCCCCGAACCCCCGGCCGGGCCGCGTCCTGACGGCTGCCCGGCGCCTTCCGCCCTGCGCCCACCCGGAGACCCGACCGTGGACCCGTTCCGCCCCGAGCTCGAACCGTTCTGGCCGTCCCGCCAGCCGCACCTCTTCGACCAGACCTGTCGGACCGCCTAGCGCGCGTCCCGCCCTTGCGGTGGACTGACCGACCGTCAGCACCACTTCCGCGCAAGGCCCGACGCGCAGACGACGACCACCCGAATCCGTCCCGCGCGAAGAGAGCCCACCATGTCCTCCACCTCCACGGCCACCCGTACCGTCACCGCCGCCACCCCGCACCTGCGGGCCGTCCGCTCCGTGGCCGCCGTCCCCGGCGGCACCGAGCGCTGGTACCCGAACACCACCGCCGCCCCGCACGCCACCACCCCGGCCCCGCACACCGCCGCCGCAGCGCCCCAGCACACCCGGCCCGCGCCCGAGCGGCAGCCCGCCGCCCTGCTGCCCGCCGGCCTGCCGGAGGGCGCCACGGTCGTCGCACTGCCGCCGTCCGCCCTGCCCCAGGGCCTGCTCGCCCAGTACGGCGCCGAGCTCGGCGCCTCCACCGGGCACCCGCTGGTCGGCTACCTGCTGCTCGTCCCCGCCGACCAGGCCCCCGCGCCCACGGCCGCCCCGGCCCCCGTCGCCCCGGCCGAGCGGCCGCGGCCCGCCGCCCGGCCGTCCGCGCACGGCATCAGCGTCGACACCGACCGGCGCACCGCCCACGTCGACGGCGTCCAGCTCGACCTCACTTACCTGGAGTTCGAGCTGCTCGCCCACCTCACCGAGCACCCGCACCGGGTGCACACCCGCGACCACCTGGTCACCGCCGTCTGGGGCTACGGCCACGTCGGCGACGGCCGCACCGTCGACGTGCACGTCGCCCGCCTGCGGCGCAAGCTCGGCGCGGCGCACCGCGACAGCATCGTCACCGTCCGCCGGGTCGGCTACAAGTACGCGCCCGCCGTCTGAACGGGCGCAGCAGCACGACGGCCGGGGCCGGACGCGGTACGCGTCCGACCCCGGCCGGTGGCACGACCGACGGCGCAGGCCGGTCGGGCCGTCGGGCTCAGCGGCTGAGCCGGTCGATCTCGGCGAGCTCCTCGGCGGTCAGCGGACCGGCCTTCAGCGCGTCGAGGTTCTGGTCGAGCTGGGCCACGCTCGACGCACCGATGATCACCGAGACCACCCGCTCGTCCCGCAGCACCCACGACAGCGCCAGCTGGGCGAGGGTCTGACCGCGCTGCTCGGCCACCTTGTTCAGCGCCCGCAGCTGCTCCAGCTTCTGCCCGGTCAGCGCCTCCTCGCGCAGGAAGTGGCCGACCGACATCCGCGAACCGGCCGGCACCTCGCCCGACAGGTAGCGGTCGGTCAGCAGGCCCTGCGCCAGCGGCGAGAAGGCGATCATGCTGGTCTGGGTCTCGCCGATCGCGTCCAGCAGCCCGTCCTCGGGGGTGCGGTTCAGGATCGAGTAGCTGATCTGGTTCATCAGCACCGGCGTGCCCATGCCGCGCAGGATCTCCACCGCCTCGCGGTGCTGCTCGGCCGGGTAGTTGGAGATCGCCGCGTACAGCGCCTTGCCCGACCGCACCGCCCGGTCCAGCGCCCCCATCGTCTCCTCCAGCGGAGTCGTGGGGTCGTAGCGGTGCGAGTAGAAGACGTCGACGTGGTCCAGGCCCATCCGGCCCAGCGACTGGTCGAGACTGGACAGCAGGTACTTGCGCGAGCCGCCGTCGCCGTACGGACCCGGCCACATGTCGTAGCCCGCCTTGGACGCGATGAACAACTCGTCCCGGTACGGCTTGAAGTCCTGCGCGAACAGGTAGCCGAAGTTGCGCTCCGCACTGCCGTACGGCGGGCCGTAGTTGTTCGCCAGGTCGAAGTGGGTCACACCGCGGTCGAAGGCCCGGCGCAGCACCGCGCGCTGCACCTCCAACGGCTGCGAGTCGCCGAAGTTGTGCCACAGGCCGAGCGACACCGCGGGCAGCTGCACACCGCTGCGCCCGGCCCGCCGGTAGGTCATGGACGCGTAGCGGTCGTCCGAGGGGAGATAGGTCATACCGGCATCCTGCCAGGTGGCGGCCGGGTCGCAGGGACCAACGACCCTGCCGGAACCGGACACCCCGGGCGTAGCCTGGCCGCGGCGGCCGGACGGGCCGCCGGGCCGTACGGAGAGGAGCCCGCCGGTGCCGCGCCCCGACATCACCGACCGCGCCGACCTGGAGCCGCTGCTGCGGCGCTTCTACACCGCCGCCTTCGCCGACCCGCTGATCGGCCCGCACTTCACCGAGGTCGCCCGGCTCGACCTGGAGGCCCACCTCCCGCACATCACCGACTTCTGGGCGAGCGCCCTGCTGCGGAGCGGCGAGTACCGGCGCAACGCCTTCGCCCCGCACCTCGGACTGCACCGGCAGCGCCCCCTCACGGCCGCCCACTTCGGCCGCTGGGTCCAGCTCTGGCACGCCTCCGTCGACGGCCTCCACGCAGGCCCCACCGCCGACCGCGCCAAGGCCCAGGGCGAACGCATCGCCCTCGCCATGCTCCGCCGCACCGCCGGCGGCGACACCGAAGGCACCGGGGGCGGCTTCGTCCCCCTCTCGGCAGTCCTGCTCCGCAGCTGAGGACCTTCCCTGCGGAGGGCAGCACCCCAGGGGCGCGGGGAACTGCGCAATTCGGATGCGGGTGGCTGAACGGGTCAGGGCTCGGCCCGTACTGCCACGATGCCCAGCCCCGGACTGGGCAGTTCTCCCCAGCCTTCGGCCGGGAGGCGCCCCCATGCGCCCCGGGAGTGCTTCCCCTCCGCTTGGAGTCCACTTGGAGTCGTGTGGGCGCCATCGCATAGGCTCGCTGCACGATGGTGCGGATATCGGTGCTGGGCACGTTGACGGCGCAGGTGGCGGGGGCGACGGTCGGCCTCGGCGGCCCGCGGCAGCGCGGTGTGCTCGCCCGGCTGCTGGTGGCCCGCGGCGCCGTCGTCCCGGTGGACCGGCTGATCGACGACCTGTGGCAGGGCCGCCCCCCGGCCAAGGCCGCCGCCTCCCTGCAGGCGTACGTCTCCAATCTGCGACGCCTGCTCGAGCCCGAGCGCGGTCCCCGCGAGCCCGCCCGGCTGCTGGTCAGCCGTGCCCCCGGTTACGCCCTGGCCGTGCCGGCGTCCGGTGTCGACGCCTGGGACTTCGAGCAGCGGCTGCGGGACGCCCGCGACCTCCGGCCGTTCGCCGAGCAGGCCGCGGAGCGGCTCGGGCACCCGGTGTCCCGGCTGTTCGACGAGGCGCTGGCGCTCTGGCGCGGTACCGCCTTCGCCGAGTTCGCCGACGAGCCCTGGGCCGCGGCCGAGATCACCCGGCTCGGTGAACTGCGGCTGGCCGCGCGGGAGTCCGCGGTGGTGGCGGCCCTGGACGAGGGCCGGGCCGGTGAGGCGGCGGCCGCCGCGCTGGCGCTGACCGAGGAGCATCCGCTGCGCGAGGAGGGCTGGCGGCTGCTGGCCCGGGCGCTGTGGGGCGCCGGCCGGCAGGCCGAGGCGCTGGAGGCGCTGCGCCGCGCCCGTACCGTGCTCACCGCCGAACTCGGCCTGGACCCGGGGCCGGCGCTGGCCGAGCTGGAGTCGGCGATCCTCCGGCAGCGCACCGACCTGCTGGCCGTGCCGACCCCGGCCGCCGACCTTCCGCCGGCCCGTCCGTCCGGTCCGGCGTGCACCGCCGGGCCGGGCTGCGGCGGCGGCCCACCCGAGCCGCCGTTCGTCGGCCGGGAGGCCGAGCAGCGCACCCTGCGCGAGGCGGCGACGGCCGCGACCGCCCCCGGCGGCCGGTCGGTGGTGCTGGTGTCCGGTGAGGCCGGGGCCGGCAAGTCCACCCTGCTCGCCCGCCTGAGCGGCGAACTGCGGCGCAGCGGCTGGCTGGTGGCCACCGGGCGGTGTCCGGAGACGGAGGGCGCCCCGCCGGCCTGGGCGTGGACGGAGGCGCTGCGCGAGCTGGCCCGGCAGCATCCGCCGAGCGCGGCGACGGCGGCGGAACTCGCCCCGCTGCTCGGCGAGGACGACCCGTCCCGTCGGCGGGACGCCCTGACCGGCCGCTTCCGGCTGCACCGGGCGGTCGTCCGCTGGCTGGAGGCCGCGACGGAGCAGGCGCCCGTCGCGGTGATCCTCGACGACCTGCACGCGGCGGACCAGGAGACCCGTGCGCTGGCCGCCGAACTCGCCGCCGCGCTGGGGCCCGAGCGTCTGATGCTGGTGTGCGCGCACCGGCCCGGCGAGGGGCGGCTCACCGATCTGCTCGGCACCTTCGCCCGCTGCTCGCCGTACCGGATCGCGCTGGGCGGGCTGGACGAGGCCGAGGCCGGCACCCTGATCGGTGCGGTCTGCGACACCCCCGTCGACGCGGACACCGTCCGCGCGCTCGCCGAACGCACCGGCGGCAACCCGTTCTACCTGGTGGAGAGCGCCCACCTGCTGGCCGGGGAGGGCGCGCTGGTGGCCGTCCAGGAGGTGCCGCAGGGCGTCCGGGACGTGCTGCGACGGCGGTTCGACCGGCTGCCGCCGGCCACCGTCGAGGCGCTGAGGCTGGCCTCGGTCGCCGGCCGGGAGACGGAGGTCGAGCTGCTGGTGCACGCCTCCGGCGCGGAGGAGGAGGGCCTGCTGGACGCGCTGGAGGCGGCCGTCGCGGGCGGGCTGCTCACCGAACCCCGGCCTGGGGCCGTCCGGTTCGCGCACGCGCTGGTCCGCGACACCCTGTACGGCGACCTCAGCGGGCTGCGCCGGGCGCGGCTGCACGGCCGGTTCGCGGAGGCGCTGTGCGCGCTGCGGCCGGACCGCCTCGCCGCACTGGCCCACCACTGGACGGCCGCCGCCTCCTCCGCCACCGCGCAGCGCGCGGTCGACGCCTGCGTGCGCGCCGCCGAGGCCGCCGAGCGCCGCTACGCCCACCAGACCTGCGCCGACCTGCTGCAGCAGGCCCTGGACAACCTCGACCGGGTGCCGGAGGACGGCGACGACCGGCCGGCCCGCCGGATCGCCCTGCTCGGCGCGCTGCTGCGGGCCCAGGTCCGGGCCGGGGCGATCTCCGCCGCCACCGCGACCCGCAGCCGGGCGGTCGCCCTCGCCGAGGAGACCGGCCGGGAGGACCTGGAGATCGAGGCGTGGACGGCCTGGACGGAACCCACCCCGTGGGTCGCCCACCCCTACGGCAGCTACGACGACCGGGCGGTGGAGACGCTGCAGCGGCTGCTGCGCCGCACCGACCTGCCGCCCGCGACCCGCTGCCGGCTGCTGGACGCCCTCACCCACGAGTGCAACTGCGCGGGGGAGCCGATCGGGACCGCCGCCGCCGACGAGGCGCTCGCCATCGCCCGCGCCGAGGGCGACCCCCGGCTGCTGGCGCTCGCCCTGGCCGCGTCCGCCCGGATCTGCGACTTCGAACTCGGCGCCCCCCAGCGGGCCGTGATCGCCGACGAACTCGCCGCGCTGGCCCGCCGGCACGACCTGCCGGCCTACCGCTGGCAGGCCGAGCAGCTGTACGCCACGGCCGCCGCCGTGGCCGGCGACCTGCCCGCGCTGCGCCGCCACATCGCGGCCGCCGCGGCGATCGCCGAACGGTACGGGCTGCTCGAACTGGTCGACGTCGGCCGCTGCCACCGCGGCATGCTGGAACTCGCCGCGGGCCGCACCGCGGAGGCCGCCGAGCTGTACCGGCAGGCCGTCGCCGGGCTGACCGCCCGGGCCTCGGTGCACGCCGAGGGCTTCGGGGCGCTCGCCGACCTCACCATCGCCGTCCAGGAGGGCCGGATCGGCAGCGAACTGCCCCGGCTGCGTGCCGTCACCGCGCTGTACGGGCGCCTGGTCGCCGACGTGGAGGCGCTGGCCCTCGCCGCGCTCGGCCGCACCGAGGAGGCCAGGGCGGCCCGGGCCGTCCGACCGCCCGTCCAGCCCGACTACTACCGCTCCTTCTTCCTCGCGCTGCGCGCCGCCGCGGTGGTCGCCCTGGACGAGCGGGCCGAGGCGGCCGAGCTGATCGCCGAACTGCGGCCGCTGCGCGGGCTGGTGGCCGGCGCGGCGTCGACCTCCGTCGCGCTGCGGCCGGTCGCGCAGTCGCTCGGCGAGCTGGCCCGGATGCTCGGCCGCACCGAGGAGGCCGCCGGGTACTTCGCGCAGGCCGCGGAGGTGGCCCGCCGCTGGGAGTCCCCGCGCTGGGAGGCGGAGGCGCTGGCCGCGCTGCACGGCCTGCCGGCCGTCCCCGATGCGGAGGCCGTCGCCCGGCACCAAGTGGGCTCCAAGCGGCACCCCGCAGGCTGAACGGGTATCGACCACCGGACTGCCGAAAGGCCCCGACGATGTCTACCCTGCTCGGCCGCCTCGGCGGCGCATCCGCCGCCCGGCCCTGGCGCACCGTCCTCGGATGGGTGCTGCTGCTGGGCCTCGCCCTCGGCCTGGCCGCCGCCTTCGGCGGCACCCCGCACGACGACTACCGCGTCCCCGGCACCCGCTCCACCGCCGGCGCCGACCTGCTGAAGGAGCGCTTCCCGGAGATGTCCGGGGCGAACGCCAGGGTCGTCGTCCACGACCGCCGGGGCGGGCCGGTGCCCGCCGACCGGCTGGCGGCGCTGCGCGACGGCCTCGCCGCCCTGCCCAAGGTGTCCTCGGTGGCGCAGCCGGTGCTGTCCGCCCGCGGCGACACCGCCCTGATCACCGTGGACTACTCCGTCCCGGTCACCGACTTCAAGGGCTCCGCCGGCCTGGACGCGCTGCGCGAGGCCGCGAAGCCGACCGAGCGGTCCGGGCTGCAGGTCGAGTTCGGCGGACAGCTGCCGGAGAACTTCACCGCGCCGAACGGCGCCGCCGAGATGATCGGTATGGGCGCCGCCCTGGTGATCCTGGTGATCGCGCTCGGCACGGTGGTCTCCGCCGGCCTGCCGCTGGTCGTCGCCCTGGCCGGCCTCGGCCTCGGCACCGGTCTCACCACGCTGCTCGCCGCCGTCACCGACATCAGCCCGACCGCGCCGACGGTGGCCTCGATGGTCGGCCTCGGCGTCGGCATCGACTACGCCCTGCTGCTCGTCAGCCGCCACGTCGAGGGCCTGCGCAAGGGCCTGACGAAGCAGCAGGCCGCCGCCGAGGCGACCGCCACCGCCGGCGCCTCCGTGGTGGTGGCCGGATCGACGGTGCTGGTCGCGCTGTTCGGCCTGAAGCTGGCCGGCCTGCCCACCTACTCCTCGTTCGGCTACGCCACCTTCGCCGTGGTCGGCGCCGTGATGCTGGCCGCCCTGACCCTCGTCCCGGCGCTCTGCTCGCTCGCCGGCGACCGGCTGCTGCGCCGTGCCGAGCGCCGCGAACCGCAGCGCCGCACCCAGGCGGGCCCGACCCGCACCGAGCGCTGGGCCCGGCTGATCGGCCGCCGCCCGGTCGCCGCCGCGCTCGGCTCGCTGGTGGTGCTGCTCGCCCTGGCCGCCCCGATGCTGCACATGCGCACCTGGCCGCAGGACGCCGGCAGCCAGGCGTCGTCCAGCACCACGCGCAAGGCGTACGACCTCACCGCCGACGCGTTCGGGCCCGGCGCCAACGGGCCGCTGATCGTCGCCGTCGACCTGAAGAAGGTGCCGCAGGAGAAGCTGCCGGCGCTGCTGGACACCCTGAAGGCCCGGCCGGGCGTCGCCGCCGTGCGGCCGCCGCTGGTCAACCGGGCACAGGACGCCGCCGTCGTCACCGTCACCCCCGCCACCGGCCCGCAGGACGAGCGCACCGCCGACCTGCTGAAGTCGCTGCGCACCGACGTGCTGCCCGAGGGCGCCGAGATCACCGGCACGGTCGCCGCCTTCTCCGACATCTCCGACCGGCTCTCCGACCGGCTGTGGGTGGTGGTGCCGGTGGTGGTCGCGCTCTCGCTGATCCTGCTCACCGTGCTGTTCCGGGCGCCGGTCATCGCGGTGAAGGCCGCGGCGATGAACCTGCTCTCGGTGGCCGCCGCCTACGGCGTGATGACGGCGGTCTTCCAGTCCGACACCGGTGCCCGGGCGCTCGGCCTGCCGCACGAGGTGCCGGTCTCCAGCTGGGTGCCGATCCTGATGTTCACCGTGCTGTTCGGCCTCTCCATGGACTACGAGGTCTTCCTGCTCGACCGCGTCCGGGAGGACTGGCTCGCCACCGGCGACGCCAAGGGCTCGGTGGTGCGCGGCCTGTCCGCGACCGGGCGGGTCATCAGCAGCGCGGCCGCCATCATGGTCGCCGTCTTCACCGGCTTCGCGATCGACCCGGACATCACCGTGAAGATGATGGGCGTCGGCATGGCCGTCGCGGTGCTCATCGACGCCACGGTCGTCAGGCTGGTGCTCGTCCCCGCGACGATGACCCTGCTCGGCCGGCTCAACTGGTGGCTGCCCGCCCCGCTCGCCCGCCGCTGGCCCGCGCCGGTGGCCGCTACGGCCGGCACCGCCGCCGCCGAGCCGGAGCGCGTCCCCGCCTGACCCGGGACGCCCCGCACCGGGCGCCGCTCCCACGTGGGGAGGAGCGGCGCCCGGTGGCGTTTCCGTGACCGCCGCTTGAGACTGTACCTACTGGTATGTACAGTCGCTCCCATGAGCACCCAGGACCGCCTGATCGAGAGCACCCAGGAGCTCCTCTGGGAACGCGGCTACGTCGGCACCAGCCCGCGCGCCATCCAGCAGCGCGCCGGCGCCGGCCAGGGCAGCATGTACCACCACTTCGACGGCAAGCCCGACCTCGCCGCGGCCGCCCTCGCCCGCAGCGCCGAACAACTGCGTGCCCTCGCCGAGGAACGCCTCGCAGCCCCCGGCACCGCCTACGAGCGGATCGCCGGCTACCTCGAACGCGAACGCGAGGTCCTGCGCGGCTGCCGGATCGGCCGGATGGCACAGGACCCGGAGGTCGTCGCCGACCCCCGGCTGCGCGCCCCCGTCGAGGAGACCTTCGCCTGGCTGCGCGGCCGGATCGCCGAGGTCGTCGCCGAGGGCGTCGCCGCCGGCGACCTCGCCCCCGGCGGCGACCCCGCGGACACCGCCGCCGCGATCGTCGCCGTCGTCCAGGGCGGCTACGTCCTCGCCCGCGCCGCCGGCGACCCCGAACCCTTCCACCAGGCCGTCCGCGGCGCACTCGCGCTGCTGCGCGCCGCCTAGACCGGGGAGCACCCGTGCAGGCCATGCAGTACGAGATCACCCTGCCCGTCGACTACGACATGGGCATCGTCCACCACCGGGTCGCCACCCGCGGGCACCTGACCGACGCCCTCCCGGGCCTCGGCATCAAGGCCTACCTGGTCCGCGAGACCGGCACCCTCGGTTCCCCGGTCAACGCCTACGCCCCGTTCTACCTGTGGCGCACCGCCGCCGGCATGACCGACTTCCTCACCGGCCCCGGCTTCCGCGGCCTCAGCGCCGACTTCGGCCGCCCCGCCGTCCGGCACTGGATCGGCGCCGGACTCCACACCGGCCCCGCCGCCGACACCCCGCCCACCACCGCGACCCGCACCACCCGGTCACTGCCGCCCGGCACCGACCCCGGCGAGGAGACCGCCCGCGCCCTCGCCGCCCTCGGCGACGCCCCCGGCCTGCACACCGCGGCCGTCGCCCTCGACCCGGCCCGCTGGGAACTCGTCCACTTCGCCCTCTGGGCCGACACCCCGCCCGAAACGCCCGCCGAGGGCCACTGCACCGCCTACCGTGTGCTGCACCTGTCGCGACCCGAACCCCTCCTGCCGGCCAAGGACTGAGATGACCGCGGACCGCACCCCGGCCGTGCACACCGTGCTCGGCCCCGTCCCGCCCGAACGCCTCGGCACCACCAACAGCCACGACCACCTCTTCCTGCGCAGCGCCCTGCTGCCCGGACAGGAGCTCGACGACCCGGCCGCCGCCGAGGACGAACTGCGCGCCTTCGCCGCCCTCGGCGGCGGCGCCGTCGTCCAGTGGACGCCCTACGGGCTCGGCCGCCGCCTCGACGACCTGGTCGAACTCGCCGAGACCACCGGCCTCCACCTGGTCGCCGCCACCGGCCTGCACCAGGCCGCCCACTACGACGACCCCGACGCGCTGCGCCGGCTCGACCTCGCCGCCCTGTTCACCGCCGAACTCCGCGACCGCGCCGGACTGATCAAGGTCGCCGGCGGCTACCACGGCCTCGACGCCCACGCCCGGTGGACGATGACCGCCGCCGCCGAGGCCCACCACGCCACCGGCGCCCCCATCGGCGTCCACCACGAACTCGGCACCGGCGCCCAGGACGTCCTGGAACTGCTCTGCGACCGCCTCGGCGTCCCGCCGCACCGGGTGGTCCTCGGCCACCTCAACCGCTTCCCCGACCTCGGCCTGCACCGCGAACTCGCCGCCTCCGGCGCCTACCTCGCCTTCGACGGCCCCTCCCGCGCCAACCACGCCACCGACCACCGCCTGCTGGAGTGCCTGCACGCCCTCGCCGACGCCGGCCACGCCCACCGCCTGCTGCTCGGCGGCGACACCACCACCGCCGCCGCCCGCGGCAACCCCGGCATGCCGTACCTGCTGCACCGGCTGCGCCCCCGGCTCGGCCCCGAGCTCGCCGCCCTCGTCCTCACCGACAACCCCGCGGCGGCCTTCGCCTGGTGACCGGGCCGTGCCACGACCCCGGCGGAGGAGCATCCTGGAACCACAGGGCCGACCGCCCCGACGACCCGCCCGCGCGGGCCGTCCGGGCGTCGGCGCACACCGGGAGCCGACCATGAACAGCAGATCCCCCGCAGGCGTCGTCGTCGGCGTCGACGGCTCCGCGCACGCCGCGGCCGCCGCCGACTGGGCCGCCCGCGAAGCCGCCCGCCGCGACTGCCCGCTCCACCTGGTGCACGCGGTCAACACCGGAACGGTGACGCTCTCACCACGCACCGGATCGGCGGTCACCGACCTCATCCTGCACGACGCCGAAGCCGTCCTGGAGGAGGCACTGGGCAAGGTCCGGGCCTCCCACCCGGCGCTGCGCCTCACCGGCGACGTCGTGCCGCGGGACGCCGCGGAGGCCGTGCTCACCGCCGCCGAGCACGCCGAACTCGCCGTGGTCGGCACCCGCGGCCACGGCGGCTTCGCCTCCCTGCTGCTCGGCTCGGTGAGCCTGCGGGTCGCCGCCCACTCGGCCTGCCCGGTCGTCGTCGTCCGCGGCACCGAGCACGTCGGCAACCACGTGCTGGTCGCCGTCCGCGACGAACGGGACGCCCCCGCCCTGCGGTTCGCGCTGCGCACCGGAGAGCTCACCGGGCTGTCGGTGCGCGCCCTGCACACCTGGTCGCCGGTGGTCGCCGACGTCGGCCACATGGCACCCATGGTGGACGAGCTCGGCGAGGAGGCCCGGCTGCACCAGCAGCTGCTGCTCCGCACCTGCGACCCCGTCCGCGAGGACTTCCCCGACGTCGCCTTCGAGGCCCGCCAGGTCGGCGGCGGTGCCGCCGGCACCCTCGTCGACGCCTCCCGGCAGGCCGCGCTGCTGGTCGTCTCCCGCCGGCAGCCCGCCGCGCACTTCGGGCTGCGCCTCGGCGGGGCCGTGCACGCCGTGCTGCACCACGCCTACTGCCCGGTCGCCGTCGTCCCGCTGCGCTGACTGACGGTCCGCCGGACACGGCCGCCCGCCGGCACCGCCCCGATGCACGACCCTCGCGGGTGAGTTGCGTCACCCGGCGGCCCGGGAGAGCGCCGTGCGCGCCGTCCCGTGCACCGGAGGGACCGCCCGGACGTGCATACTTGTCGGTCGGCGGCAGCGGGCCCGGGACGGCCCGCCGAACCGGCCGACCTCCCGGTGGAACCGGAAGCACCCCGTTCGGCGTGCGTTCACCGGGGGCCTTCCCGCGACGCGGGGGCGGCCGCGCCGTGGCGCACGCGGGAATCTCGGGGAGTGGCGGAATCATGGGTCTGACCAGCAGTACGGTCCTGGCGATCGCGACCGCCCTCGCGGTCCTGCTGCTGGCGGCGACGGTGCTGTGGTGGCCCAGGCTCGCCCGGACGACCTGGACGGCGGTGCTCGGCCGGATCGCCGCCCTGCTGACCACCCAGCTCGCGGTGCTCTGCGCGATCGGCCTGGCGGCCAACAACTACTTCGCCTTCTACAGCAGCTGGGACGACCTGCTCGGCACCGGCGACACCGGGCCGGTCAGCGTCCAGGCCTCGGTCGAGGGCCGGCCCGCCGCGGCGGTGCCGGTGGTCAAGGCCCAGCTGCTCGGCAAGGAGCCGGTGGAGGGCGGCAGCGGCGGCCCCGAGCGGACCGGCGAGATCCAGTCCGTGCGGATCACCGGCTCGCACTCCGGGCTGAGCACCGACGCGTACGTCTACCTGCCGCCGCAGTACTTCCAGCCGGCCGACGCCCAGAAGCGCTTCCCGGCGGCCGTGGTGATGACCGGCTTCCCCGGTGACGCCAAGAACCTCATCACCCGGCTGAACTACCCGTCGGCGGCCCTCCAGTTGATGCAGAGCGGCAAGATGCAGCCGACCGTGCTGGTGCTGATGCGGCCCTCGCCGGCGATGCCGGCCGACACCGAGTGCGAGGACATCCCCGGCGGCGCGCAGTCCGAGACCTACTTCACCAAGGACGTCCCCCGGGTGGTTGCCGAAAGCTACCGAGTGGCCGCCGAGCCGGCGGCCTGGGGCGTGGTCGGCAACTCCACCGGCGGGTACTGCGCTCTGAAGATGGCCATGCGCCACCCGGAGGTCTTCCCGACCGCCGTCTCCCTCTCGGGCTACTACAAGGCCGCCGAGGACGCGACCACCGGCGACCTCTTCAAGGGCAGCCAGCAGCGGCGCAACGAGGCCGACCTGATGTGGCGGCTCAACAACCTGCCGCAGCCCAAGGTCTCGGTGCTGCTGGCCGGACCGCAGGCCGGGGACGGCACCTACAAGCCGGGCACCGAGGCGTTCCAGAAGGCGGTGAAGGCGCCGATGACCGCCAACACCGCCTGGGTCCCGCAGGGCGGCCACAACTTCCGCACCTGGTCGCAGCTGCTGCCGCCCTCGCTCGAGTGGCTCTCCCAGCACCTGGTGGCCGGGGCCTGACCGGCCCGGCTCCGCACCGGCGGACCGGGCCCGCCGAACTCAGCTGAGCTGCTCCAGCGTGCCGGTGTGCAGCTCGCCGACCCGCCCGCCCTCGCCCTCGTACGTCCAGAAGACCCGCACGGTGAGGGCGGCGAGGTCCATCACGTGGCTGACGGTGATCCCGCTCTGCTCCGTCCAGCTCACGAACCAGAGCTGCTGGCCGACCTGGGCGACGTGCAGCGACACGTCCTCGAACTGCCCGGCGGACTCGCCGAGGCCCTCCCAGCGCAGCCGCTTGCCGTCGGCGGAGTAGGAGTTCCGGAAGGCGGCGCCGTTGTCGACCTGGAAGAGGTAGGTGTGGCCGGCGAAACCCGGCAGAGGCGCGGTCATCTCGGGCGTTTCCTCGGAATCTCGGCAGGTGCTGCGGCCCCGGCGGCCGCACCCGTTCAACCTAGCGGACGCCGTGATCGTTCCCCACCATGTCCGGCCGACTGCGATCGAGGACACGCCCCGGGCCGGCCCGGACACGCCGGGGGCTCCACCGATGGGAGCACACGGCCGCCGATCCCGCCCCCCGCGCCCGCCGTCTTCGCCGGCCGCCGGCAAAGGCGCCGATCCCCCTGCCCGGGGCGACAGTTGGACACCGCGACTGATGCTCCGTAGTCGAATTTCCGTGGCGAGCGTCGGCCTTCGCGGTCGGCCGCCCGTCGCCGGATCGGCCGTTCCGCACCACATCGCCCTTTCTGAAAGGGAATTGACGCCGACTCGGACACGGGTGACCGGACCGGGGGTTCCGGCGTGTCGCGGACAGCCGAATGGTCTGGACCTGTCGATTACTCAGCGTGTTGATCGGGGGCGATTCCGGGTGGTCCGCTATTGCACTCGAATGGCCGTCAAATTCTCTCAACTCGCCTATTTTTCAAGCAAGTCGGCGGATGCGATGAAATCTTCATCAATCCTTCACGCATCGACAGATGGTGAGCAGTCAGCAGTTGTCCGCCGTCGAACCGTGTGCTTACTCTGGCCGCGATGTTCCGCCCCCTGCGGACCTCGCGGCCGGTACGCCGATTCCCGTCCAGCCTGCCGCGAGCACCACGAGCACAGAATTCGGACGGGAACGGGGGAGCCGAATCGGCGTGTCGACGCGCCCTGCACCGTTTGTGCGTCGACCCGGGGACGAGTCGTGCCGTGTAGCGGCCCGACCCTGCCCGAAAGCCGAACTCGGCCCGCCCGTAGGCACCTTCGAGGACACCACCATGCGCCTTTCCATCAGGCCGGCACGCCTCGGCGCGGCGGCGGCCGCGGCGATGCTGCTCGCGCTGCCGCTCGCCGGCCGCGCCGAGGCCGTCCGGCTCGTCACCCAGGACAGACTCGCCCCCACCGGGATGACCGAGGGCACCGCCGCGAGCGCGCAGCTCACCGTGCACTCCCTGGCCTGCATCACCGCCAGGACCGTCGGCGTCGCCGTGCGTGACGGGGCCGGGCGCAACCTGGACTTCCCCGGTGCGGCGACCAACGTCCGGATCTGCCCGGGCGGTGTCACGATCACCACCGGCTCCCGCACCCTGCCGGCCGGAACGTACACGGCCTTCGGATACTGGCAGGACTACGCCAACGCCTGGCACGACCTCGCCCAGCAGACCCTGACCGTCGCGCCCTCCTCCACCGGGCCGACGCCGCCCGGCCCGACGCCGACACCGGACGACCCCGACATCCCGCTGCCCGGCGGCTCGTTGGTCTGGTCCGAGGAGTTCGACGGCTCGATAGCCTGGGGCTCCAAGTGGGTCGGCGACCGCAGCAGTGCGTACCGCTACGGCGACCACAACCCGGACGACAACAAGCTCGACCTGCTGAACCCGGGTGCGGTCGAGACCATCGACGGCGTCGCCGTCTTCACCGCCACCCGGTCCGAGCAGCGGCTGGAGAACGGCCACCGCGCCTGGGAGACGGGCCTGCTCACCACCGAGGGCTCCGACGAGGGCTTCCGGGTGCACGCCGGCGACTACGTCGAGACGAAGGTCCAACTCCCCGAGGGCGCAGGCGCCTGGCCCGCGCTGTGGACCTGGCGCAACGGCGGCAGCGAGGTGGACAGCTTCGAGTACCACCCCGACAATCCGCACCTGCTGGAACTCACCAACCACGTCCGCCGCGGCGCCAAGTACTACACCGACGCGGACGCCGTCGCGCCCGGCAAGTGGGTGACCATCGGCACCCGTTACGGCACCAACTCGGTCGACTGGTACGTCAACGGCGAGCGCGTCTGGTCGGACGGCCGCGGCGTGGGCCAGCGCTGGTCGGCCTACCTGATCCTCAACCTCTCCGTGGTCGCCGGGAAGTACCACCCCGGCCCCGAGGGCGCCGAGCCGATCACCGCCGCCGCCGACTACGTCCGGGTCTACCGCTGAGGCGTCCGCCGGGGGCGCGCGGAAGCTCAGCGTGACCACGCGAACACGTCAAGTGTGCGGTGAAGAGCCCCCGTTCGGCGGCTGCGCGGACGGGCCGCTCTCGGCGTACGTTGGAGATCCGGAGGTGAGTGCCATGACCGAACAGGTTCTGAGTGAGGTCGGCGCGGTCGTCGCGCCGGAGCGCGAGGCCGAGTTGGTGGCCCTGTATCGCGAGCTGGTGTCGGGACCGCTGCCCGAGGGCCTGGTCCGCACCGAACTGCTCCGAGGCCCGGCCGGTCATTGGCGGGTGCAGAGCCTGTGGCGGGACATGGCGGCCCTGGAGGCCGTCCGCAACGCGCCGGAACGGCCGGCCGCGCCGAGGATCTTCCGGGCGGTCGGCACCGAGCCGGAGCTCACCGTGCACGAGGTGGTGATCGTGCAGGTCGGGGAGCTCAGTATGCACTGAACCCCCCGTCCGGCCACGGGTGCTGGCGTCCCGTCAGGGCGCCAGCACCCGGCCGAGCCGATCGGCGATCTGGCGCATCACCGGCACCAGGGCGGCCTCGCCGTCCTGCGCCTCCAGCGCCCTGATCCGGGCCTCCGGGCCGGACACCGAGAGTGCGGTGGGCGTGGGCGCGCCGGGCACGGCGACCGCGATGCACCGGACGCCGATCTCCTGCTCCTGGTCGTCGACCACGTACCCGGCCTCCCGGGCCGCCGCGAGGTGCTCCAGCAGCTCGGCCGGGTCGGTGTGGGTGAACGGGGTGTGCGCCTGCAGCGGCCGGCTGCCGAGGACCGCGCGGGCCTCCTCCTGCGGGAGTTGGGCCAGCAGCGCCTTGCCGACGCCGGTGCAGTGCGGCTGCACCCGGCGGCCGACCTCGGTGAACATCCGCATCGAGCGCCGGGACTGCACCTGGCCCACGTACACCACCTCGCCGCCCTCCAGGACGGCGAGGTTAGCCGTCTCCCCGGTGGCCTCCATCAGCTCCGCGAGGTGCGGGCGGGCCCAACTGCCCAGCAGGCGGCCCGCCGTCTCGCCGAGCCGGATCAGCCGCGGGCCGAGCGTGTACCGACGGGCGGTGTCCTGCCGGACATATCCCTGCTGGACGAGGGTACGGATGAGTCGGTGGATCGTCGGCATCGGCAGGCCGGAGCTGGCGGACAGCTCGCTGAGCGCGGCCGTGCCGCCGGCGTCGGCCAGCGCCTCGAGGAGGAGGAAGGCGCGCTCGACGGACTGCACGCCGCCGGCGCGGTCGGTGCCTGTCCGGTCTGCGGCGGGGGTGCTGGCCACCGGTGTTCCCTTCGCTCTCGGGGGAGGAGTAGAGTCCCGCCGATCACATCAACAAACCGTTGAAATTCTGTATCGCGGAAACTAGGCTCCACTGTACAGAACGGAACCCGCCCGCAGGGGGGTCCGGATCTCGGGAGTTCCCATCGGAACCCCCAGTGCTGGCTCAACCGTCCAAGGAGTGTCCTGCCCATGGCTGCAGATCAGGGATCCGCCGGCGCGTCGTCCGCCGCCCCGGTCGTCACGGTCGCCGGTCCGCGCGTCGCCCGCGCCGAGGAGGTGCTCACGCCGGAGGCCGTCTCCTTCGTCGTCGGGCTCCACCGTGCCTTCGAAGGCCGCCGCCAGGAGCTCCTCGCCCGACGGAAGACCCGCCGCGCCGAGATCGCCGCGGCCGGCACCCTCGACTTCCTGCCCGGGACGGCCGAGGTCCGCGCCGGGGACTGGCAGGTCGCCGAGGCCCCGCGCGCCCTCCAGGACCGCCGGGTCGAGATCACCGGTCCGACCGACCGCAAGATGGTGATCAACGCCCTCAACTCCGGCGCCCGGGTCTGGCTCGCCGACTTCGAGGACGCCACCTCGCCCACCTGGGAGAACGTGGTCTCCGGCCAGGTCAACCTGATCGACGCCTTCGAGGGCCGGATCGGCTTCACCTCGCCGGCCGGCAAGGCGTACACCCTGAAGCCCGCCGCCGAACTCGCCACCGTGGTGGTCCGCCCGCGCGGCTGGCACCTCGACGAGACCCACCTGCTGGTGGACGGCGCCCCGGTCGCCGGCGGCCTCTTCGACTTCGGCCTGTACTTCTTCCACAACGCCGCCCGGCTGATCGCCCGCGGCGCGGAGGACCCCAACTCCGGGCCCTACTTCTACCTGCCGAAGACCGAGAGCCACCTCGAGGCCCGGCTGTGGAACGACGTCTTCACCCACGCGCAGGCCGAGCTCGGCATCCCGCACGGCACGATCCGCGCCACCGTCCTGATCGAGACCATCACCGCGGCCTTCGAGATGGAGGAGATCCTCTTCGAGCTGCGCGACCACGCCGCCGGGCTCAACGCCGGCCGCTGGGACTACCTCTTCTCGATCGTGAAGAACTTCCGCGACGCCGGCGACCACTACATCCTGCCGGACCGCAACACCGTCACCATGGCGTCGCCGTTCATGGCCGCCTACACCCGCCTGCTGGTGCAGACCTGCCACCGCCGCGGCGCCCACGCGATCGGCGGCATGGCCGCGTTCATCCCCTCCCGCAAGGACCCGGAGGTCAACGCGGCCGCCCTGGAGAAGGTCAAGGCCGACAAGGACCGCGAGGCCGCCGGCGGCTTCGACGGCTCCTGGGTCGCCCACCCGGACCTCGTCCCGGTCGCCCGGGCCTGCTTCGACGCCGTGCTCGGCGACCGGCCGAACCAGAAGTCCTCGCCCGGCTCGCCCGAGCCCGTCACCGCCGAGCAGCTGCTCGACATCGCCGGTGCCGGCGGCAGCTGCACCCGCGCGGGCCTGCACAACGCCGTCCAGGTCGGCGTCCGCTACATCGAGGCCTGGCTGCGCGGCCTCGGCGCGGTCGGCATCTTCAACATGATGGAGGACGCCGCCACCGCCGAGATCTCCCGCTCGCAGATCTGGCAGTGGATCAACAACGGCGTCGTCCTCGCCGACACCGGCGAGAAGGCCACCGCGGAGCTCGTCCGCCGGCTCGTGGCCGAGGAACTCGCCGAACTGCGCACCGAGCTCGGGGACGCCGCCTACGCCGCCGGGCGCTGGACGGAGGCCGCCCGGCTCTTCGAACAGGTCGCCCTGGCCGAGGAGTTCGTCGACTTCCTCACCCTGCCCGCGCTGCCCCTGCTCGACTGACCCCAACCTATCCGCCGGGCGAGCGGCCCGACGCCCGCCAGGACGTCGAACTCGTCCGCCGCAATTCACCGTTCCGTACGGCTCCCGCCGCCCCGGCGCCGGGAGCCGTACGGAACACCCGTGTTCGGAGGCACTTCCCCATGGCGCTCATCTTCTTCAACGGCCAGGCGATGACCGGCGGCCCGTTCCACCCGCTGGTCGCCGAGTACCTGGTCGGCCCGGTCCGCACCGCGCCCGGCCACCGCTTCTTCTCCGTCCGCGACGTCTGCCCCGGCCTGCTGCCCGACCCGGGCGGCAGCGCGGCGATCGAGGGCGAGCTCTACGACCTCCCGCTGGAGCACCTGCGGGACGCCGTCCTGCCGGGCGAGCCTCCGGAGTTGGAGCTCGGCGTGATCGCCCTCTCGGACGGCAGGCCGTGCCTGTCCATGGTGCTGCGCCGCGGTGAGCTCGAGCGCGGGGTGCACCGCGAGATCACCGGCCACGGCGGCTGGCGGGCCTACCTGGCCACCCTCGGCCGCACCGCCTGACCGGCGCCCCGCCGGAACGGTCGAAGGCCCCGCAGGAACCTCCAGATCGGAAGTGCACT
>NZ_JBEYFP010000053.1:0-21936 GCF_040634455.1 Kitasatospora sp. NPDC007106 | reverse complement strand
TTCCGATCTGGGGTAACGGCGCGAATCGGCTGACGCGCAGTCGCGCCTTCCGATTCGCGCCGTTCCCCGCGCCCCTTTATGTGTCCGAATAGCGAAACACGGATTGTCAGCTGAGCGCCATCTCGTCGGTGAGGTTGGCCTCGGTGCTCGGCAGCCCGAGCTCCGCGGCGCGCTTGTCGGCCATCGCCAGCAGGCGGCGGATCCGGCCGGCCACCGCGTCCTTCGTCAGCGGCGGGTCGGCGAGCGCACCGAGCTCCTCCAGCGAGGCCTGCTTGTGCTGCATCCGCAGCTGGCCGGCGGCGGCCAGGTGCTCGGGCACCTCGTCGCCCAGGATCTCCAGCGCGCGCTGCACGCGCGCGCCCGCCGCGACCGCCGCGCGCGCCGAGCGGCGCAGGTTGGCGTCGTCGAAGTTCGCCAGCCGGTTCGCGGTGGCGCGCACCTCGCGCCGCATCCGGCGCTCCTCCCAGGCGAGCACCGCCTCGTGCGCCCCCAGCCGGGTCAACAGCGCACCGATCGCGTCACCGTCCCGGATGACCACCCGGTCGACGCCGCGGACCTCGCGGGCCTTGGCCGGGATGCCGAGCCGGCGCGCCGCGCCGACCAGGGCGAGCGCCGCCTCGGAGCCGGGGCAGGTGATCTCCAGCGAGGAGGAGCGGCCGGGCTCGGTGAGCGAGCCGTGCGCCAGGAAGGCCCCGCGCCAGGCGGCCTCGGCGTCGCAGGTCGCACCGGACACCACGGCCGGCGGCAGGCCGCGGATCGGCCGCCCCCGGCCGTCCACCAGGCCGGTCTGCCGGGCGAGCAGCTCGCCGTCCTTGACCACCCGGACCACGTACCGGCTGCCGCGGCGCAGCCCGCCGGGGGCCATCACGACCAGGTCCGAGGAGTGCCCGAAGATCTCCAGCAGGTCCTTGCGCAGGCGCCGGGCCGCGATGGCCGTGTCCAGCTCCGCCTCGATCACGATCCGGCCGCTCACGATGTGCAGACCGCCCGCGAACCGCAGGATCGCCGAGACCTCGGCCTTCCGGCAGCAAGCCCGGGTGACCGGGAGCCGGGAGATTTCGTCCTTCACCGCAGGAGTCATCGCCATGGGCCGATCCTTCCATGTGTCCGGAAAATCCGGTCGTACGCAGCCGCCAGGAGCTCCGGGTCGTGTCGCGGGGTCCCGTCCGCCCGGGCGACCCGCCCGAGCACCAGGGCCGCGCCCATCCGCTCGGCGGCCTTCTCCAGCCCGGCCAGGTCGGCGAGGCCGAACGCCCCGCCGGTGACCGCCCGCTCGTCGACCAGCACGGCGTCGACCTCGAGGTCCGGCGCGTGGTCGGCGATCACGTCGAGGTGCCGCTGCGGGCTGAAGCCCTCGGTCTCCCCGGGCTGGGGGGCGAGGTTCAGGGTGAGCAGCCGGCGCGCGCGGGTCTCGACCAGCGCCTTGGCGAGCTCGGGCACCAGCAGGTGCGGCAGCACGCTGGTGAACCAGGAGCCGGGGCCGAGCACCACCCAGTCCGCCTCCAGCACGGCCTCCACGGCCTCCGGCACGGCGGGCGGCTCCTCCGGCAGCAGCCGCACCGACTGCACGGTGCCGGGGGTCACGGCGACGGCGGCCTGGCCGCGGACGGCGCTGAGCTCGTGCGGACGGGCCGGGTCGTGCCCGCGGACCTCGGCCTCGATCTCCAGCGGGACGGCCGACATCGGCAGCACCCGGCCCTGCACGTTGAGCAGCCGGCCCACCCAGTTGAGCGCCTCGACCGGGTCGCCGAGCTTCTCCCACAGGGCGACGATCAGCAGGTTGCCGACGGCGTGGCCGCCGAGGTCGCCGTCGCCGGTGAAGCGCTGCTGGATCACCTCGGACCAGGTGCGGCCCCAGTCGTCGTCGCCGCAGAGCGCGGCGAGCGCCTTGCGCAGGTCGCCCGGCGGCAGCACGCCGAGCTCGGCGCGCAGCCGCCCGCTGGAGCCGCCGTCGTCGGCGACGGTGACCACGGCGGTGAGCTCGTTGGTCAGCCGGCGCAGCGCGGAGAGCGAGGCGGACAGCCCCTGGCCGCCGCCGAGCGCGGTGATCCTGGGTGCGCCGGGGCGCGACTTCTGGGCAGCCGGACTGCTTCCGGCCGGGGCTCGCTCGCCAGACCTCTGCTGGAACTGCCGTGCTGGCGAGTATCCCGTCACACCGACCCCATGTTCCTGTCTCGTGCTCCCTTGGGCGGGCCGGAACTCCCGGCCGGGGTCAGCCCCGGCCGGTCACTCCCGGCCCATGTCGCGGTGGACGAGCACCGTTTCGACGCCGTCCGCGATCAGACGCCTGGTCAGCCGCTCGGACATGGCGACGCTGCGGTGCTTGCCACCGGTGCAGCCTACGGCAAGAGTCATGTAGCGCTTGCCTTCACGGCGATACCCTTCGGTCACGATCTTCAGCAACTCCGCGTAACCGTCCAGGAACTCCTGGGCACCGGGCTGCTTGAACACGTAGTCGGCGACGTCGCTGTCCGTGCCGGTGTGGGCCCGCAGCTCCGGCACCCAGTGCGGGTTCGGCAGGAAGCGGCAGTCCACCACCAGGTCGGCGTCGACCGGCAGGCCGTACTTGAAGCCGAAGGACATCACGGTGGCGCGCAGCTCGGGCTCGTCGTTGTCGGCGAACTGGGCGTCGAGCTTGGCGCGCAGCTGGTGGACGTTGAGGTTGGAGGTGTCGATCACCAGGTCGGCCTCGCCGCGCAGGTCGCGCAGCAGCTCGCGCTCCTGGGCGATGCCGTCGACGATCCGGCCGTCGCCCTGCAGCGGGTGCGGGCGGCGGACGGACTCGAAGCGGCGCACCAGCGCCTCGTCCGAGGAGTCCAGGAAGACGACGCGCAGCCGCACGCCGCGCTTCTCCAGCTCCTCCAGCGAGGTGAGCAGGTCGTCGAAGAAGCTGCGGCCGCGGACGTCGACGACGGCGCCGATCCGGGGCACGGAGCCCTGCGAGCGGGCGCCGAGGTCCACCATGGTGGGGATCAGCGCGGGCGGCAGGTTGTCCACCACGAACCAGCCCAGGTCCTCCAGGCACTTGGCCGCGGTGCTCCGGCCGGCGCCGGACATGCCGGAGATGATCACCAGCTCCGGCGCGTTGTCGCCCACGTCGGACACGTTCACTTCGGTTCCCCGCTCTCGGTGGTTCGCTTCGGAAGAACGCCCCGGACCCGGCGGTGCTTCCCGGCACCGCCGGTGGGGGCGGTGCCGGGGACAGCGCGGCGACGGGCGTCATCGACCGTCATGGCGTCTCCCGGGGCGCGCCGGCCCCTGCGGGGTCGGCGCTGTCGTCAATGATCTCGCCGGTGGCGGTGTTCACCGCGAGTGCGGCAGGTGGCCGGGAGGCCAACGCTGCCGCAACGGTCTCCGCGGTGCGGCGGCCGATCCCGGGCACCTCGCACAGCTCGTCCACGGTGGCGGACCGCAGCCGCTTGAGGGAGCCGAAGTGCTTGAGCAGTGCCTGGCGGCGGGTCTCGCCGAGCCCGGGCACCGCGTCCAGCCCGCCGGTGGTGAGGCGTTTGGAGCGCTTGGAGCGCTGGTAGGCGATGGCGAAGCGGTGCGCCTCGTCGCGCACCCGCTGCAGCAGGTAGAGGCCCTCGCTGGTGCGCGGCAGCACGACCGGGTCGTCCTGGCCGGGCAGCCAGACCTCCTCCAGCCGCTTGGCGAGGCCGCAGAGGGCGACGTCGTCGATGCCGAGCTCGTCGAGGGCGCGGCGGGCGGCGGCGACCTGCGGCTGACCGCCGTCGACGACCAGCAGCTGCGGCGGGTAGGCGAAGCGGCGGGGGCGGCCGGTCTCCGGGTCGACCGGGCCGGCGGCGTCCCCGCCGGCCCCGGGGACGCCGTCGGGTGCCTCGTCGGCGCCGGTGTCCTCGGGGACGGCCCACTCGCCGGTCTGCTCGCGCTCCCGGAGGTAGCGGCGGAAGCGCCGGCCGATCACCTCGTGCATCGAGCGGACGTCGTCCTGCCCGGCGAAGCCCTTGATCTGGAAGCGCCGGTACTCGCTCTTGCGGGCCAGACCGTCCTCGAAGACGACCATCGAGGCGACCACGTCCTCGCCCTGCAGGTGGGAGATGTCGAAGCACTCGATGCGCAGCGGCACGGAGTCGAGCTCCAGCGCGTCGGCGATCTCCTGGAGGGCGCGGCTGCGGGTGGTGAGGTCGGAGGCGCGCTTGGTCTTGTGCAGAGCGAGCGCCTGCTGGGCGTTCCGGTGCACCGTCGCCATCAGGTCCTTCTTGTCACCGCGCTGCGGGACGCGGAGGTCGACCTGGGCGCCGCGCAGGCCGGTGAGCCACTCGCGGACGGGCCCGGCCGGCTCGGGCAGCGCCGGGACGAGCACCTCGCGGGGCACGTTCTCGGTGCCGGAGCCGTACAGCTGCTGCAGGGCGTGCTCGACCAGGGAGGCGGTGTCGACGTCCTCGACCCGGTCGGTGACCCAGCCGCGCTGGCCGCGGACCCGGCCGCCGCGGACGTGGAAGATCTGGACGGCGGCCTCCAGCTCGTCCTCGGCGAGGGCGAGCACGTCGGCGTCGGTGCCGTCGGCGAGGACGACCGCGTTCTTCTCCATGGCGCGCTTGAGGGCGCCGATGTCGTCGCGGAGCCGGGCCGCCTTCTCGTACTCCATGGTGGCGGCGGCCTCCTGCATCTGCTGCTCCAGGCGGCGCAGGTGACCGCCGGTGCGGCCGGCCATGAAGTCGCAGAACTCCTCGGCGAGGGCGCGGTGCTCGTCGGCGGAGACCTTGCCGACGCAGGGTGCGGCGCACTTGCCGATGTAGCCGAGCAGGCAGGGCCGGCCGACCTGGCTCGCGCGCTTGAAGACGCCGTTGGAGCAGGTACGGACGGGGAAGACGCGGAGCAGCAGGTCGACGGTCTCGCGGATCGCCCAGGCGTGGCCGTACGGGCCGAAGTAGCGCACGCCCTTCTTGTGCGCCCCCCGCATGACCTGCACGCGGGGGAACTCCTCGTTGAGGGTGACGGCGAGCTCGGGGTAGCTCTTGTCGTCGCGGTACTTGACGTTGAAGCGGGGGTCGAACTCCTTGATCCAGGAGTACTCCAGCTGCAGCGCCTCGACCTCGGTGCCGACCACCGTCCACTCCACCGAGGCGGCGGTGGTGACCATGGTGGCCGTGCGCGGGTGCAGGCCGGCGAGGTCCTGGAAGTAGGAGGAGAGCCGGGGACGCAGGCTCTTGGCCTTGCCGACGTAGATGACCCGGCCGTGCTCGTCGCGGAACCGGTACACCCCGGGTGAGAGCGGGATCGCACCGGGCGCCGGACGGTAGGTGGACGGGTCTGCCATGCCCCCTACCGTACCGACTGCCGATGACCGCCCGTGGCCGGTTTCCCGGGGTGCGGCCGCGAACCGATCAGGCGGGTGTGACCTGGACGTTGTTGTTGACGACGGCCACCTTGTAGGAGGGCAGCGGCTTGGGGGCCGGGCCGCCCTCGACGGCGCCGTCGGTGATCGAGAAGCGGCTGCCGTGGCAGGGGCAGTCGATCGTCTTGTCCTTGACCTCGTCGACGATGCAGCCGGCGTGGGTGCACTTGGCGCTGAACGCCTTGTACTCGCCCGCGGCGGGCTGGGTGACCACGATCTTCTGCTCGCGGAAGACCTTGCCGCCGCCGACCGGGATGTCGGCGGCCGGGCCGAGGTCGACCGGGGCCGCGTTCTGGGCCTGGGTGCCGCCGGAGCCGCCCGTCGAGCCCGACGAGCCCGAGGACCCGGAGGATCCCGAGGACGAGCAGCCGGTGACCGCGACGGTGCCGCCCGCGGCGAGCACGGCGGCCGCGCCGCACAGCAGGGTGCGGCGGGAGGCGGCGGGGCCGCGGTCGGTCTCGGCGGCGGAGGCGGTGGCGACGGGCTCGTTCATGCGGGCGGCTCCTCGGACGCGGGTACGGGCGGACCGGCCGCAGTCTATGCCCCGTACCTGGGCGTTCCCGCCCGGCCGAGAGGTACTGACACACCACCTCCCCGGCCGGCAGGGGGCCGGGGAGGTTCGGTGAGCGTGTGCCCGGCTACTTCTTCGCGGCGGCCCGCTTGCGGGCGGTGCCGGTGCCGGTCTTGGCGGCGGCGCCCGCGGCCCCGGCGGTGCTGCCCGCGGCCTTGGCCGCCGTGCTGCGGCTGCCGCCGCGGCGGGCGGCGGGAACGGCCGCGTCGGAGACCCCGGCGAGGATGTCCCGCAGGAACTTGCCGGTGTGGCTGGCGGTGATCGCGGCGATCTCCTCCGGGGTGCCCTCGGCGACGACCGTGCCGCCGCCGTTGCCGCCCTCCGGGCCCATGTCGACGATCCAGTCGGCGGTCTTGATCACGTCGAGGTTGTGCTCGATGACGATCACGGTGTTGCCCTTGTCGACCAGGCCCTCCAGCACCTTGATCAGCTTGCTGATGTCCTCGAAGTGCAGACCGGTGGTCGGCTCGTCGAGTACGTACACGGTGCGGCCGGTGGAGCGCTTCTGCAGCTCGGAGGCGAGCTTGACGCGCTGGGCCTCGCCGCCGGACAGGGTCGGCGCGGACTGGCCGAGCCGGACGTAGCCGAGGCCGACGTCGTTGAGGGTGCGCAGGTGCCGGGCGATCGCCGGGACGGCCTCGAAGAAGGCCAGCGCCTCCTCGATCGGCATGTCCAGCACCTCGGCGATGGACCTGCCCTTGTAGTGGACCTCCAGCGTCTCCCGGTTGTAGCGGGCGCCGTGGCAGACCTCGCACGGGACGTAGACGTCCGGCAGGAAGTTCATCTCGATCTTGATGGTGCCGTCGCCGGAGCAGTTCTCGCAGCGGCCGCCCTTGACGTTGAAGGAGAACCGGCCGGGCAGGTAGCCGCGGACCTTGGCCTCCTGGGTCTCCGCGAAGAGCCGGCGGACGTGGTCGAAGACCCCGGTGTAGGTGGCCGGGTTGGACCGCGGGGTGCGGCCGATCGGCGACTGGTCGACGTGCACCACCTTGTCCACCAGGTCGGTGCCGGTGATCCGGGTGTGCCGGCCGGGCACGCTGCGGGCGCCGTTGAGCTCCCGCGCGAGGTGGGTGTAGAGGATGTCGTTGACCAGGGTGGACTTGCCGGAGCCGGAGACGCCGGTGACCGCGGTGAAGGTGCCGAGCGGGAAGCCGACGGTGACGTCCTGCAGGTTGTGCTCGCGGGCGCCGTGCACGACGAGCTGGCGCTTCTTGTCCCGCGGGCGGCGGACGGCCGGGGTCGGGATGGAGCGCCGGCCGGAGAGGTACTGGCCGGTCAGCGACTCGTCGTTGGCCAGCAGCTCCTTCAGCGAGCCGGAGTGCACGACCTTGCCGCCGTGCTCGCCGGCGCCGGGGCCGATGTCGACGACCCAGTCGGCCGTCTTGATGGTGTCCTCGTCGTGCTCGACGACGATCAGGGTGTTGCCGATGTCGCGCAGCCGCACCAGCGTCTCGATCAGCCGGTGGTTGTCCCGCTGGTGCAGGCCGATGGACGGCTCGTCGAGGACGTAGAGCACGCCGACCAGGCCGGAGCCGATCTGGGTGGCGAGCCGGATGCGCTGGGCCTCGCCGCCGGAGAGGGTGCCCGCGGCGCGGTTGAGCGAGAGGTAGTCCAGGCCGACGTCGACCAGGAAGCGCAGCCGCTCGTTGACCTCCTTGAGGACCCGCTCGGCGATCTTCTTGTCGCGGGCGGTCAGCTTCATCGCGCCGAGGAACTCGGCGCAGTCGCTGATCGACATCGCCGAGACGTCGGCGATCGACCTGTCCTGGATCGTCACGGCGAGCACCACCGGCTTGAGCCGGGTGCCGTTGCAGGCGGGGCAGTGCACCTCGCGCATGTAGCCCTCGAAGCGCTCGCGGCTGGAGTCGCTCTCGGCCTCGGAGTGGCGGCGCTGCACGAACGGCACCGCGCCCTCGAAGGACGTGGTGTACGAGCGGTCGCGGCCGTACCGGTTGCGGTACTTGACCTCGACCTGGGTGCGGTGGCCGTACAGCAGGGCCTTGCGGGCGCGGGCGGGCAGCCCGGCCCAGGGGATGTCGGTGCGGAAGCCGAGCTCGCCGGCGAGCGCGTCGATCAGGCGCTGGAAGTACTCCTTGGTGTGGCCCTGGGACCACGGGTGGATGGCGCCCTCGTCGAGCGACTTCTCCTCGTCCGGGATCACCAGCTCCGGGTCGACCTCCATCCGGTTGCCGAGGCCGGAGCACTCCGGGCAGGCGCCGAACGGCGAGTTGAAGGAGAAGGAGCGCGGCTCCAGCTCCTCGAAGGAGACGTCGTCGTACGGGCAGTAGAGGTGCTCGGAGTACATCCGCTCGCGCTCCGGGTCGTCCTCCGCGAGGTCGACGAAGTCGAGCACCACCATGCCGCCGGAGAGCTTGAGCGCCGTCTCGACCGAGTCGGTCAGCCGGCGCTTGGCGCTCTCCTTGACCGTCAGGCGGTCGACGACCACCTCGATGGTGTGCTTCTCCTGCTTCTTGAGCACCGGCGGCTCGGTGAGCTGGACGGTCGCGCCGTCCACCCGGGCCCGGGCGTAGCCCTTGGACTGCAGGTCGGCGAAGAGGTCGACGAACTCGCCCTTGCGCTCGCGCACCACGGGGCTGAGCACCTGGAAGCGGGTGCCCTCGGTGAGCTCCAGCACCCGGTCGACGACGGCCTGCGGCGACTGCCGGGCGATCGGCCGCGAGCAGTGCGGGCAGTGCGGCTTGCCGATCCGGGCGAACAGCAGGCGGAGGTAGTCGTAGACCTCGGTGATGGTGCCGACCGTGGACCGCGGGTTGCGGCTGGTGGACTTCTGGTCGATCGAGACCGCGGGCGACAGGCCCTCGATGAAGTCCACGTCCGGCTTGTCCATCTGGCCGAGGAACTGCCGGGCGTAGGAGGACAGCGACTCGACGTAGCGGCGCTGGCCCTCGGCGAAGATCGTGTCGAAGGCCAGCGAGGACTTGCCGGACCCGGAGAGGCCGGTGAAGACGATGAGGGAGTCGCGGGGCAGGTCCAGCGAGACGTTCTTGAGGTTGTGCTCGCGAGCACCGCGGACGATCAGGCGGTCGGCCACTGCTTCTGGCGCCTTTCTCCGGGGAGGTGGGGCTTCTTCGGGGGCTTGAGGGCTTCGGAGCGCTTCAGAGTGCTTCTGGAGTGCTTCGGGGTGCTTCTGGGCATGCGTGCGGGCGGTCGGCGCGTCCTCGGATCCCACCGCGGCCCGGCCCTGGCGGCAGCGGCCGCACCGGTGGCGGCCGCGGGCATGCCCCAGGGAAGGCAACCAGCTGGACGGGCGATTTCTTCCGACTCGGGACAGCCAGCCTATAGCGCAGGCGTTCGAATATCGACCTTGTCCAGTGGAGACCACCCGAATGAGTGATGCGGCCTCGACACGTTGATCATCAAGGCGGGGAAAGCCCCAGCTCGGCGCGGTCGACGGGCGGTAGCGTCGCCGTGACAACGACCGGCGGCCCCGAGGGGAAACGCCGGACGCACCGCCGCACCACCCGGGAGACCGCCATGACCGACCCCGCATCCGCCGGCATCCCGCCCGAGGAGGCCGCGGCCAGGGCCGCCGAGAGCCTCAAGGCCGTCGCCGAGGGCACCGGCCACCTGCTGCGCACCGTCGCCGACCTCGACCCGGACGCCCTCGGCGGCCCCTCCGCACTGCCCGGCTGGACCCGCGGCCACGTGCTGGCCCACCTCTCGCGCAACGCCGACTCCCTGGTGAACCTGCTGGAGACCGCCCGCACCGGCGTCGACGTCCCCCAGTACGCGAGCCCGGAGGCGCGCGAGCAGGGCATCCGGGACGGCGCCGGCCGCCCGCTCGACGAGCAGCTGGCCGACCTGCGGCGGAGCTCCGAGCGGCTGGCCGCGGCCGCCGAGAGCCTGCCGGACACCGCCTGGACGGTGCCGCTGCGGCACCGCACCGGCTACGTCTTCCCCGCGTACGACGTGCCCTGGAAGCGGCTGATGGAGGTCGAGTACCACCACGTCGACCTGGACGCCGGGTACACCCCCGCGCACTGGCCGGAGTCCTTCGCCTCGGCCGAGCTGGCCCGCCTCGCCGCCCGGCTGGACGGCGCCGAGGGGCTGCCCGGCGTCGCGCTGACCGCCGAGGACACCGGGACCCGGGCCAGGATCGGCGAGCCGGCCGGCCCCGAGCTGGCCGTGGAGGGCCCCGTCCGGGCGCTCACCGCCTGGCTCTCCGGCCGCTCCGACGGCGACGGCCTGCAGGTGCACCGGGCCGGTGTGCTGCTGCCCGACCCGCGGACCGTGCTGCCGCAGCTTCCGCCGCTGAACTGAACAGGCGATGATTGCAGGTGACGGACCTTCAGCCGGCACCCGGCCGCGCCGCGGTGCCCGGCCCCGACGATCGAGGAGCGTAGCGATGTCCTACCACGGAGCGGTCAAGGTCGGCGGCCCGCCCGACGTGCGGGAGCTCGCCCACCTGATCGTCACCAAGGTGGCGGTCGGGCCGTACGACAACAACGCCTACCTGCTGCGCTGCCGCGCCACCGACGAGCAGCTGCTGATCGACGCGGCGGCCGACGCGCCCACCCTGCTGGAGACGGTCGGCGACACCCTGGCCACGGTGGTGACCACCCACCGGCACCACGACCACTGGGCCGCGCTGGCCGAGGTGGTGGCCGCCACCGGCGCCCGCACCGCGGCCGGCCGGATCGACGCCGAGGCCATCGACGTCCCCACCGAGCTGCTGCTGGACGACGGCGACGTGCTGCGGGTCGGCCAGGTCGAGCTCACCGTGCGCAAGCTCGTCGGCCACACCCCCGGCGCGATCGTGCTGGTCTACGACGACCCGCAGGGCCATCCGCACGTGTTCACCGGCGACTGCCTCTTCCCCGGCGGCGTCGGCAACACCTGGAAGGACCCGGAGGCCTTCGCCAGCCTCTTCCGCGACGTCAACGAGAAGATCTTCGACGTGCTGCCGGACGAGGCCTGGGTCTACCCCGGCCACGGCAACGACACCACGCTCGGCGCCGAGCGCCCGCACCTCGGCGAGTGGCGCGAGCGCGGCTGGTGACCGGCCGGTGACCCCGCACCGGGACGGCGGCGGCGCGCCGCCGGGCCGCACGGTCGAGGCCGAGCTCAAGGCCGTCGTCCGCGACCCCGCCGCCGTCCGGGCCCGGCTCCACGCGCTGGCCGGCCCCGGCCGGGCCGAGGTGTACCGGGACACCTACTACGACCTGCCGGACGGCTCGCTGGCCCGCGGCGACCGCGAGCTGCGGCTGCGCACCGTCACCGGCCCGGCGGGCAGCCGCACCCTGCTGACCTGGAAGGACGCCCGCCTCGACACGGTGTCCGGGGCCAAGCCGGAGGCCGAGACCGCCGTCGCCGACCCGGCGGGCGCCGCGGCGGTGCTGCACGGGCTCGGCTACCGGCCGGCGCTGGCCTTCGAGAAGCACTGCCGCAACCATCCGCTCCGCCGGGACGGCCGCGAGCTGCTGGCCACCCTGGTCGAGGTCCCGGAGCTCACCGGGGTCTTCCTGGAGGTGGAGACGGTCTGTGGGGAGGACGAGCTGCCGGCGGCCCTGGCGGCCGTCCGCGGCGTCCTGGCCGAGCTGGGCGTGCCGCCCGCGGACCTCACGGCCGAGGCGTACACCGACGCGGTGGCCGCCGCACGCGGACGCAGCGGCGGGGTGTGACCGGTCCCCGCGGTCGCACCCCGCCGCTGCGGGATCGGGTGGGTCAGACGTCCGCGCCGTCGCGCTCGCCCACCGCTTCGAGGGCCGCGCGCTCCTGCCGGCGGGAGGCGACCAGGCTGGTGACCGTGGTGACGGCGAGCACCGCCACGATGAAGCCCAGCGAGACGCCGATGCTGACCTCCGGCACGTGCACGCCGCTCTCGTGCAGCGCGTGCAGCACCAGCTTGACGCCGATGAAGCCGAGGATCACCGACAGGCCGTAGGCGAGGTGGACCAGCTTCTTCAGCAGGCCGCCGATCAGGAAGTACAGCTGGCGCAGGCCCATCAGCGCGAAGGCGTTCGCGGTGAACACGATGTACGGGTCCTGGGTCAGGCCGAAGATCGCGGGGATCGAGTCCAGGGCGAAGAGCACGTCCGTGGTGCCGATCGCCAGCATGACGATCAGCATCGGGGTCATCAGCCGGCGGCCGTTCTCCACGACGAAGAGCTTGGTGCCGTGGTACTTGTCGGTCGCCGGGAAGCGCTTCTCGATCGCCTTGAGCAGGCGGTTCTCCTCGAACTCCTCCTCCTCGTCGGAGCGGGCGTCCTGGATGAGCTTCCACGCCGTCCAGACGAGGAAGGCGCCGAAGATGTAGAAGACCCACGAGAAGGTGGAGACCAGGGCCGCGCCGCCGGCGATGAAGACCGCCCGCAGCACCAGCGCGATGATCACGCCGAACATCAGCACGCGCTGCTGGTAGATCCGCGGCACCGCGAACTTGCCCATGATCAGGATGAAGACGAAGAGGTTGTCGACGCTCAGCGACTTCTCGGTGATGTAGCCGGCGAAGAACTCGCTCGCGGGCTGCGAGCCGTACTGCTTCCAGAGGAAGGCGCCGAACAGCGCCGCGAGGACGATCCAGACGACCGTCCAGATCCCGGCCTCCTTGACGGAGACCTCGTGCGGTTTGCGGCCGCCGATGAAGAAGTCGGCCACGATCAGGGCGACCAGCACCCCGATCGTGCCGATCCACAGGCCAAGGGAAACGTCCACGTCTGCTCCTCCGGCAGGTAGGCGAACAGGCATCGTCACTGCCGGAGGTCTCCTCCACCCTGCGGCTCACCGAAGGAGCACGCGGGCCGGCACCCCGGGACACCCGATGGGCGGACGTCCGTGATGACGGGGCTGCCGCTGGGGAGTACTCCCCTCCGTCTACACCGAGGCTAACAGAATCCCCAAGACAAGGTAAAGAAGGTAAAGAGCCGTCGGGGGCGGGGCCGCCCGGGGGGTGCCGCCGGACGCCCCGGCGGTCTCAGAGGTAGGGCTCGATCGCGGGCAGCATGTCCTGGAAGGTCCTGGCCCGCGCCGGTGCGCCGATCGCCTGCATCGCCCAGCCGCCCTCCGGCTCGCGGTACACCTTCGCCATGATCTGCCCGGTGTGCCGGCCGCCCGCCGCCAGCTCGTAGCGGGCCAGTTCCTGGCCGGTGGACTCGTCGACCAGCCGGCAGTGCGCGTCCTGCACCTCGGTGAAGCTCTGCCCGGTGTACGAGCTGACGGTGAACACGATCTGGGTGATGTGCACCGGCACCCGCATCAGGTCGACCAGGATCACCTCGTCGTCGCCCCCGCCGGCACCACCGGTCAGGTTGTCCCCGGTGTGCTGGACCGAGCCGTCGTTGCTCGCCAGGTGCTGGAAGAACACCACGTCGGAGGGGGTGCGCTCGGCGTACAGCAGGGCCGAGGCGTCCAGGTCGACCTGGCGGCTGCGGCTGCCGAACAGACCCTTGCGGACGGCGGCCCGCCAGCCCAGGCCCATCCGCACGACCGTCAGCGACTCCCCCGAGCTCTTCTGCAGGCTGACGCTCTGCCCCTTGGCCAGATTCACCGACACGGTGCTTCCCTCTCTCTGCTCGGCCCGGCGGGAGCGGTCCCACCGCGCTCGGACGGAACACCCCGTTGCCGTCCCCCGGCTGAGGCCCCCAGTGCCCTGCGACCGCACCGCCGCCGCCCGCCGCGCCCGCGCGGCCTGGTCTCCTGTTCGACGACCGGTGCCCGCAGGCCAGCCTAGGGCCTGCGGGCACATGTCATGCAGGGTGTTCCTGCTCGGGGACGGCCCGTGGGAGCGCGTCCGGCCGGGCGGGCTCAGGCCATCCCGGCCTCGCGCATCTGCCGGAGCTCCTTCTTCAGCTCGCCGACCTCGTCGCGCAGCCGGGCGGCCACCTCGAACTGCAGCTCGGCGGCGGCGGCGTGCATCCGGTCGGTGAGGTCCTGGATGAGCTGGGCCAGCTCGGCCGCGGGCAGGCTCTTGGCCGGCTTGCGGTCCGCCCCGAGCGCCGGGACGGGGGTACGGGTCTTGCCGCCCGACCCGCGGTAGCCGGTGGAGAGCAGCTGCTCGGTGTCGACGTCCTCCCGGGCGAGGGTGTCCAGGATGTCGCCGATCTTCTTGCGCAGCGGCTGCGGGTCGATGCCGTTCGCCTCGTTGTACGCCTGCTGCACGGCCCGGCGCCGGTTGGTCTCCTCGATCGCCAGCTCCATCGCCGGGGTGATCCGGTCCGCGTACATGTGGACCTGGCCGGAGACGTTGCGCGCCGCACGGCCGATGGTCTGGATCAGCGAGGTGCCCGACCGCAGGAAGCCCTCCTTGTCGGCGTCCAGGATCGCCACCAGCGACACCTCGGGCAGGTCCAGGCCCTCGCGGAGCAGGTTGATGCCCACCAGCACGTCGTACTCGCCGGCCCGCAGCTCGCGGAGCAGCTCGACCCGGCGCAGCGTGTCGATGTCGCTGTGCAGGTACCGCACCCGGATGTCCAGGCCGAGCATGTAGTCGGTGAGGTCCTCGGCCATCTTCTTGGTGAGGGTGGTGACCAGGACGCGCTCGTCCCGCTCGACGCGGGTGCGGACCTCGTGCACCAGGTCGTCGATCTGGCCCTCGGTGGGCTTGACGATCACCTCGGGGTCGATCAGGCCGGTCGGGCGGATGATCTGCTGGACCGCGCCGTCGCCGCGGGACAGCTCGTACTTGCCGGGGGTCGCCGAGAGGTAGACCGTCTGCCCGATCCGCTCCAGGAACTCCTCCCACTTCAGCGGGCGGTTGTCCATCGCGGACGGCAGCCGGAACCCGTGGTCGACCAGGGTGCGCTTGCGGGAGGCGTCGCCCTCGTACATCGCGCCGATCTGCGGCACCGTCACGTGCGACTCGTCGATGACCAGGAGGAAGTCCTCCGGGAAGTAGTCGAGCAGGGTGTTCGGCGCGGTGCCGGGCTCGCGGCCGTCGAAGTGCATCGAGTAGTTCTCGACGCCGGAGCAGCTGCCGATCTGGCGGAGCATCTCGATGTCGTACGTGGTGCGCATCCGCAGCCGCTGGGCCTCCAGCAGCTTGCCCTGCTTCTCCAGCACCGCCAGGCGCTCGCCGAGCTCCTTCTCGATGTCGTTGACCGCGCGCTCCATCCGCTCCGGGCCGGCGACGTAGTGCGAGGCGGGGAAGACGTAGACCGAGTCGTCCTGGCTGATGATCTCGCCGGTCAGCGGGTGCAGCGTGTAGAGCGCCTCGATCTCGTCGCCGAACATCTCGATCCGGACGGCGAGCTCCTCGTACACCGGGAAGATCTCGATCGTGTCGCCGCGGACCCGGAAGGTGCCCCGGGTGAAGGCGAGGTCGTTGCGGGTGTACTGGATGTCGACGAACCGGCGGAGCAGGGCGTCCCGGTCGATCTCCTCGCCGACCTTGAGCGGCACCATCCGGTCGACGTACTCCTGCGGGGTGCCGAGGCCGTAGATGCAGGACACCGAGGCGACCACGACCACGTCGCGCCGGGTCAGCAGGGAGTTGGTCGCGGAGTGCCGCAGCCGCTCGACCTCCTCGTTGATCGAGGAGTCCTTCTCGATGTAGGTGTCCGTCTGCGGGACGTACGCCTCGGGCTGGTAGTAGTCGTAGTACGAGACGAAGTACTCGACCGCGTTGTTGGGCAGCAGCTCGCGGAACTCGTTGGCCAGCTGGGCCGCCAGCGTCTTGTTCGGCGCCATCACCAGGGTGGGGCGCTGCAGCTTCTCGATCATCCACGCCGTGGTCGCGGACTTGCCGGTGCCGGTCGCACCGAGCAGGACGACGTCCTTCTCGCCGCCGCGGATGCGGCGCTCCAACTCGGCGATGGCCGCCGGCTGGTCGCCGTTGGGCTGGTAGGGGCTGACGACCTCGAAGGGCGTCGTGGACCGCTCGATACTCGTGATGGGGCGCACCACTCCACCGTACGGCCCCGCACCGACAGTGCTGGGCGGTACGGGGAGCCGGGCCCTGCCCGGGCGACCGGTGTCAGCCCTTGGAGCTGTCGCGCGCGAGGGCGACCAGACGGGAGACGGCGCGGAGGTACTTCTTGCGGTAGCCGCCGCGCAGCATGTCCTCGGGGAAGACCCGGTCGAAGGGGACGCCGGAGGCGGTGACGGGGAGTTCCCGGTCGTACATGCGGTCGGCGAGGACGACCAGCCGCAGGGCGGTGGACTGGTCGTCGACCGGCCGGACGCCGCGCAGGAAGACGGCGTGGACGTCGTCGAGCATGGCGCCGTACCGGCTCGGGTGGACGTTCTTGAGGTGTTCGAGCAGGGCGTCGAAGTCGTCCAGCGAGGCGCCGGGGGCGGTGGCGGCGCGGGCGGTGACCTCGTCGTCGGTGTACGGCGGCGGGGCGTCGGGCAGGCCGCGGTGGCGGTAGTCCTGGCCGTCGATCCGGACGGGCCGGAAGTGCGCCGCCAGGCCCTGGATCTCGCGGAGGAAGTCGGCGGCCGCGAAGCGCCCCTCGCCGAGCTTGTCGGGGAGGGTGTTGGAGGTGGCGGCGAGCTTGACGCCGTTCTCCACGAGGCGGCTGAGCAGGGTGGAGACGAGGACGGTGTCGCCCGGGTCGTCGAGCTCGAACTCGTCGATGCAGAGCAGCCGGTGCCCGGAGAGGGTCTCGACGGCGCCCTTGAAGGTGAGGGCGCCGACCAGGTTGGTCAGCTCGACGAAGGTGCCGAAGGCCTTGGGCCCGGGGGTGGCGTGCCAGAGCGAGGCGAGCAGGTGGGTCTTGCCGACGCCGTAGCCGCCGTCGAGGTAGATGCCGGCCGGGCCGGCCGGGGCGGCGGGACCGCGCCGGAACCAGCTGCGCTTCGGGGCCGCGCCGCTGCCGTTGAGGGAGGCCGCGAACTGCTCCAGGACCTGCACCGCCTCGTACTGGCTGGGCTGGGTGCTGTCCGGGAGGTAGCTGCCGAAGCTGACGCCGGCGAACCGCGGCGGCGGGACCATCTCGGCCACCAGGCGCTCGGCGGGCACGACCGGTCGTCGGTCGGTGAGGGCTGTCACGGTGGCCGTCTCGGGGGCGGTGGCGTCGGCGTGGGGGGCTGCGGGCACGGTAGTACAGGGTACGCCCCGTGGAAGACTCGCCACCATGCAGCTCTTGATGAATCCGCTCACAGCCCCCGTCGCCGACCCGGCCGCGCTGGAGGCGCTCGCCGCGCTGTACGCGTACCCGGACGGGGTGCGCGGGGGGCGGCCGTGGCTGCGCGCCAACATGGTGTCCAGCCTGGACGGCTCGGCCCGGCTGGCGGGCCTGTCGGAGGGCCTGTCGAGCGCCGCGGACAAGCGGATCTTCGGGGTGCTGCGGGCGCTCGCGGACGTGGTGCTGGTCGGGGCGGAGACCGTCCGGGCGGAGGGCTACCGGCCGGCCCGGGCGCGGAAGGAGTTCGCGGCGGCCCGGGCGGCGGCGGGCCAGGCCCCGGCGCCGGCGGTCGCGGTGGTCAGCCGCCGGCTGGCGCTGGACCTCTCGGCGCCGCTGTTCACCGAGCCGCTGGTGCGCACGGTGGTGGTCACCACGGAGGACTCCCCGGCCGAGGCGCGCCGGGCGGTGGCCGCGGTGGCGGACGTGGTGGTGGCCGGCGAGCGGTCGGTGGACCTGGCCGCGGCGGTGGCGGCGCTGGCGGCGCGCGGCTGGACCCGGCAGCTGACCGAGGGCGGCCCGCGGCTGCTGGGCGGGCTGGCGGCGGCCGGGCTGCTGGACGAGCTGTGCCTGTCGCTGGCGCCGCTGCTGACGGCCGGCGACGCGCCGAGGATCGCGTACGGCGCCGCGGTCGAGCAGGTGCGGGCGATGCGGCTGGAGTCGCTGATCGAGGAGGGCGGCTTCCTGTTCACCCGCTACGTGCGGGTGGAGGACGGACCGACCGGTCCGGCCGCGGGGTGACCCCGGGCGGCCGCCGTGGCCCGTGTGGTGCGTGTGCAGCGTGAGGAAAGCTTCCGCCGGGCAAGATGAGGGCAGCGGACCGGGGGGCCTGCACTGCACGAAGGGACTCACGTGTTCAAGACCGTACTGATGATCGAAAAGGCGCTGTCCGACGCGGACGTCGAGCTGGTCACCACGCTGCACGGCGACGAGAAGGTCTCCTTCGTGGTGCTCATGCAGCCGAGAGGAAGACAGGACGAGCTGTTGAGAGCACTCGACGACGTGGCGCTGGGCCATCTCGACAAGGCGGTGCACGAGCACGACGACGAGTCGGTGCCCACGGTGGCCGAGGAGTCCCTGGAGCACAGCCTGCGGCACCTGCGCGAGGCGGGCGCCGAGGCCACCGGCAGGGTGGTGGAGGACAATCCGCTCGACGGCCTGCGGAGCGTGGTCGAGGAACACGGCGCGGACGAGGTGCTGGTGCTGACCTCGCCGCACTTCGTGGAGGAGTTCTTCCACCGCGACTGGGCGTCGCGGGCGCGGCACAAGGTCGGCGTCCCGGTGCTCAAGCTGTTCGCCAGCGACTCCTGAGCTCCTCCGCCGGTGGTGCAGAATCGTCCTTGCGGAACCACCGCGAGGACGGTTCTCGTCCTCCCAGTCCCCGGCTGTACGGAGCATCCCTTGAACGACGCCGCGCACGACCTGCACGCCCCGCACTTCATCGGCATCGGCGGCGCCGGGATGTCCGGACTGGCGAAGATCCTCGCGGTGCGGGGCGCCAAGGTCTCCGGCAGCGACGCGAAGGAGTCCGAGACGGTGCTGGCGCTGCGTGCGCTCGGCGCCGAGGTCGCCGTCGGCCACGCCGCGGAGAACCTGCCGGCCGGCACCAGCAGCGTGGTCGTCTCCAGCGCGATCCGCGCGGACAACCCGGAGCTCGCCGCCGCCCGGGAGCGCGGGATCCCGGTCGTGCACCGGTCCGACGCCCTCGCCGCGCTGATGGGCGGCCGCCGCGCGCTCGCCGTCGCCGGCACCCACGGCAAGACCACCACCACCAGCATGCTGGCGGTCAGCCTCGGCGAGCTCGGCCTCGACCCCTCGTACGCGATCGGCGGCGACCTGGACGCGCCGGGCTCCAACGCGCACCACGGCACCGGCGACATCTTCGTCGCGGAGGCCGACGAGAGCGACCGGAGCTTCCACAAGTACGCGCCCGAGGTGGCGATCGTCCTCAACGTGGAGCTGGACCACCACGCCAACTACGCCTCGATCGAGGAGATCCACCAGTCCTTCGAGACCTTCGTCGGCCGGATCGTGCCCGGCGGCACCCTGGTGGTCTCCGCCGACCACGAGGGCGCCCGGGAGCTGACCCGCCGGGTCCGCGGCCGGGTGGGCCTGAACGTGGTGACGGTCGGCGCCGCCGAGGACGCCGACGTGCGGGTGCTCTCGGTCTCGCCGCGCGGCATGACCAGCGAGGTCACCGTGGAGCTGGGCGGCGAGGAGCTCTCCTTCACCGTCTCCGTGCCGGGCCGGCACTACGCGCACAACGCGGTCTCCGCGCTGGCCGCCGGCGTGGCGCTCGGCGTGCCCGCCGCGGACCTGGCGAAGGCGCTCGGCAGCTACACCGGCGTGCGCCGCCGGCTGCAGCTCAAGGGCGAGGCCGCCGGTGTGCAGGTGATCGACTCCTACGCGCACCACCCGACCGAGATGGCCGCCGACCTGGAGGCGATCCGCGAGGCCGCGGGCGCCGGCCGGGTGCTGGTGGTCTTCCAGCCGCACCTGTTCAGCCGCACCCAGCAGCTGGCCGCGGAGATGGGCGACGCGCTGGCGATGGCCGACGCCTCGGTGGTGCTCGACATCTACCCGGCCCGCGAGGACCCGATCCCCGGCGTCACCAGCGAGCTGATCATCGACGCCGCCCGGAAGGCCGGCGCCGACGTGGCCGCGGAGCACGCCTTCGCCGCCGCCCCGGAGCGGATGGCCGCCCTGGCGAAGCCGGGCGACCTGGTGCTCACCATGGGCGCGGGCGACGTGACCAACCTGGGACCGGAAATTCTCGCCCGCCTCGCGGACGTTGCACCCGGTGCCTGATGGGAGGACTTCCGTGACCCACGAGATCCAGAAGACCGACGCCGAGTGGCGTGCCGAGCTGTCGCCCGAGGAGTACCGCGTGCTCCGCGAGGCCGGCACCGAGCCCGCCTTCACCGGCGAGTACACCGACACCAAGACGGTCGGCGTGTACGGCTGCCGGGCCTGCGGGGCCGAGCTCTTCAGCAGTGAGACGAAGTTCGAGAGCCACTGCGGCTGGCCCTCGTACTACGCGCCGCTGGCCGAGGACCGCGTCGAGTACATCCAGGACACGTCCTTCGGGATGCGCCGGGTGGAGGTCCGCTGCGCCCGCTGCGGCAGCCACCTCGGCCACGTCTTCGAGGGCGAGGGCTACGAGACCCCGACCGACCAGCGCTACTGCATCAACAGCATCTCGCTGACCCTCCGGCCCGCCGAGTAGGGCCGGCCCGGGGGGCACACCTCCGCACGCCCTGTCACCGCGGCGCCACACCGTGCCAGACTGATCATCGGTCGAACCGCACGAGAGGACAACGGTGGCAGGGCGTCGCACTTCCGGAGTACTGGCCATGCTGGCGGAGGCACAGCGCCAACAGCACCGCCGGGAGGAGGCGCAGCGCCGCGCCGACGCGGCCGCGCAGCGGCAGTACGAGCGGGCCCGCCGGGAGGCGGAACGGGCGGCCGCCCAGGGCCAGCGCGAGGCGCTGAAGGCGTACCGGCAGAGCCGGGAGGCGGACGCGGCCCGGCGGACGGCCGAACTGGAGGACCGCGTCGCGGCACTGCGCGGCACGCTCGCCGCGGGCCTGCGCGGGCGGCCCTTCTCACCCGCGGACCTGGCGGCGCCCGCGGCCGCCTTCGACCCCGGTCAGCTGGGCGTGCCGGTGCCGGTGCCCGACCAGTCCTGGTACCTGATACCGCCGCTGACGGGCGCGCAGGCCTTCGACCCGGTGGCCCGGCGGGCGTGGGACGAGCAGGCCGCGCAGGCCCGCGCCCGGTTCGAACAGGACTGGTACGCCGCGCAGGCCGCCGAGCAGGAACGGCAGCGCCGGCTCGCCGAGTACCGGGCCGAGTTCGACGGCTGGCTGGCCTCCCGGCAGCAGCTCGCGGCCCACGCCGGGCAGCTGGTGGCCGGACTGCGCTCGGGCGCCCCGGAGGCCGTCGAGGAGTACTTCGAGACGGCGCTCGGCTGGCGCGACGACTGGCCCGAGGGCTTCCCGCACACGGCCGAGGCCCGCTGGGACGCCGGGGCCCGCCAACTGGTCGTGGAGTGGCCGCTGCCGGACTTCTCGGTGGTGCCGGCCGTCGCCCGGCACCGGTACGTGAAGGCCGACGACCGGGACGCCGAGGTGGCCCGCCCGGCCGGCGAGCGGCGGACGCTCTACCGGGAGGCCGTGGCGCAGTGCGCGCTGCGGGTGCTCGCGGAGGCGTTCCGGGCGGACGACGCGGACCTGCTCTCCTCCGTCGTGGTGCACGGCGTGGTCGAGGCCGTCGACCCGGCGACCGGCCGGGAGGAGAGCCGCTGCCTGGTCTCGGTGGCCGCCGAACGGGCCGACTTCCTCGCGCTCGACCTGGAGCGGGTGGAGGCCGTGGACTGCCTGGTGGAGGCGCTGGACGGCCGGCTGTCCGCGCGCCCGGACAAGCCGGAGGGCGTCCGGCCGCACGCCACGGGCGCCCCCGCGGCGGCGGCCGCACCGGCCGGCGACGAGGGGCCGGACCTGTTCACCATGGACCCGATCGCCTTCGAGGAACTGATCGCCGAACTCTTCCGCCGCCGCGGCCTGCGCACCCGGACGACCGCCCGCAGCGGCGACGAGGGCGTCGACGTGCTGGCGGAGGACCCGGACCCGATCACCGGCGGGCAGATCGTCATCCAGGCCAAGCGCTACCGGCACACCGTGCCGCCCACCGCCGTCCGCGACCTGGACGCCACCATGGCCCGCTGCGGCGCCAACCGCGGCATCCTCGTCACCACCTCCGGCTTCGGCCCCGGCTCCCGGCGCTGGGTCGAGGGCCGGCCGCTGACCCTGGTGGACGGCCCGATGCTGGTCGCCCTGCTCCGCGAGCACGGACTCGCCGGACGGCTCGGGACGGACGGCACGGCGGGCCGCGGCACCGGGTGGCCGGGGTCCGCAGGTGGTGGG